>JBLHKE010000685.1:0-4353 GCA_047619485.1 Verrucomicrobiales bacterium
CTGACAAGCCCTAAGGGCTTGCGAATCGCACCGCCACGCGGCGATACTAAGGGATGGGAGCCATCCTCGCCTTATTCATTATTGCTAGCATTTCGCTGATCGTCGTACGCGTCGGCGCCACCGCCTTGATGATGACCGGCATCAGCTGGGACACCGCCAATTTCCAATCTTACTCCGCGTTTTTCGGAGTCGGCTTCACCACGCGCGAGGCCGAGATGGTCGTCAACCACCCCCTCCGACGCCGCATCATCCGCGACCTAATTCTCGCAGGGAACATCGGACTCACCTCTGCCTTGGCCACGGTGATCGTAACCTTCTTACAATCGAGTGGTTCGAAGCAGACCTTGGCCAGCTTGGCTCTGATCGCTGGCGGACTCGTGTTGCTCATGATCCTCAGCAAGCTCGGGTTTCTCCAACGCCTCCTAGATCGGGTGATCCGGCACTCGCTCGAAAAAGCCGGCGTCGTCCACGCGCTCGATTACGAACTGCTACTCCGCGTCGCGTCAGGCTACTGCATCTCGGAAATCGACATTTTCGTGGGCAACCCGATCGCTGGCAAGTCGTTGGCCGAATCACGCCCGGCCGATCTCGGGGTGGTGATTCTCAGTATCCAGAACGAGAGCGGTGACTTTACCGGGGCACCAGGCGCTTCCGATAAAATTGCCGTTGGCGACGTGATCACCGCTTACGGGCACGAGGATGACCTGAAAAAGCTATCGGCGAAGGGCGACGACTGCGACTCCGAGGCGAATCATCCCGATGTAGGCCTCTAACGGCTTCCGCATCGTAAAATCCCATCGACCCGCGCGCGATATCGCTCTGTTGGTCAATCTCGATCTCACCAAAACATTCTCCGCCCGTGCCGAGCTTTGCCTCAGATCTCGTATGGAGCCTGTTCCTCACGTGCCGCGAGTGGTGGTTCCAAAACCTCTTTCAGGATAAACGCATTTCGCAAGCTCGCCGGGTCGCGCAGCATCCTGCCCAGCTCCGAGTGCTCGGCGCTCGCGTGTAGGCGCTGACGGTGGCTCCGTCCGGTATGCAAATTGCTCGTAGATTTCTTCAACTTCTCGAGTGCTAGCCGCTCCGCGCTGGTCAATACAACAGCGGAGGTTTTCGGCGGAGTTTTCGGCCTCTCTACCTTTCGGGGCGAAGGAGGCGGAACGGCTGCCGGAGTTGGAGGGGTTGGCACCTGACCTGGGATCAGTCCCTGCGACGCCTCGCGGAAGAATTCTAGGAGGGTGTCATTACGAGGGTTCGGATCGTTGTAACCCTGCGGTTCTTCCTCAAAGTAAACCTCTTCCTCTTCGTGTTCATCAAAGGTCCGCGACTGCCCAGTCTGAGAATGGCGCTCCTCTCCAGCCGCCTTGATCTTTTCGACCACGTGCTTGATCGCCATGATCACCACGACGGCGATGAAGAAATAGAATCGACTGAACCCTTCGCCATCTTGGGCGAGGAGAACTAGCTCAGACCAACTGTCAGCGGGAGCGAACAATGTTTCTAGGAGTTTTCAGTCGGAGCCTGCTCGGATGCGATCGACGAACGCATCTCGGTGTCGGCCACTAGGTTTTTGTAGCGGGTGTAATCCATGATCCCAAGATTACCGCTGCGGAAGGCCTCGGCGATCGCCAGCGGCACCTCGGCCTCTGCCTCGACCACCTTCGCGCGCATCTCCTGCGTGCGTGCTGCCATCTCCTGCTCCTGCGCGATTGCCGCTGCACGACGCACCTCAGCTTTCGCCTGGGCGATCTGTTTGTCCGCCTCGGCCTGTTCGGTCTGGAGTTTCGCCCCGATGTTGTCACCCACATCGACGTCCGCGATATCGATCGAGAGAATTTCAAACGCAGTCGAGGAATCGACGCCCTTACCAAGCACCAGCTTCGAGATGTTGTCCGGGTTCTCTAGCACGTCCTTGTAAGACTGTGCCGAACCGATCGCGGTGACGATGCCCTCACCGACGCGGGCGATGATGGTTTCTTCGGTCGCGCCGCCAACAAAACGCTCAAGGTTTGTTCGGACGGTCACTCGGGCACGGGCGCGCACTGCGATGCCATCGCGTGCGACGGCGTCGATTTTGTCCTTGCCGGAGTTCGGGTTGGGGCAATCAATCACCTTCGGGTTAATTGAGGTGCGCACCGCTTCGAGCACGGTCTTGCCGGTTCCTTTCACTGCAAGGTCGATCGCGCAGGCGCGGTCATAGCCGAGGACGATGCCCGCCTTGTCCGCAGCGATCAACGCTAGAACCACGTGCGAGACCTCACCACCAGCAAGGTAGTGCGCTTCCAGTTCATCAGTCGAGATGTCGATTCCGGCTTTGCTCGCCGTGATGCGCGTGTCGACAATCAGATTGTTGGGGACGCGGCGCAGCCACATGAAGATCAGGTCGAAGATGCCAACCGGCGCGCCAGAGACTTTAGCGCGCAACCACAGGCTAAAGAACTTGCCGATGATCAGCACGACCACGAGGATCGCGACGATGACAACGGCTAGGATGATGATCGTGGTGTTTCCCTCGGCCAGGGTAATTGGTAGCTTCATAGGTTTAGATTGTCGGTGTGTGCGTTTGTTTAAGTAATGTGTGTAAAAAAATTAGGAAGTGACGCGGACGGTGACCGTCGATCCTTCCACCTTAACGACCTTTACGTCGCTGCCGCGTTCGATGGATCCCGTTTCTGCCGTAACGTCGTAGCGAATGCCATCCAGCTTTGCCTTGCCGACTGGGCGCAGATCCGTCTCCGCCGTGCCCGTCGTGTCGAGCAACTGCTGGTATTTCTCGTAAGTGCTGGTGCCGCCGATGCCGCCCTGCAGCAGGTGCTTTTTAACGAAGCCAGTGCTGGCAAAGAAACGCAACCATAGTAGCAGCGAAACCACCGTACCGGCCAAGACCCCACCGGCGAGCAGAAAACGTCCGCCCGAGCCAATGTAGTTAAGCTCCGGAGACGTCGCCGTTAGGATCAATGCCACCCCGATGGCGAGTGCCCCAGCAATCCCCAGAACCCCGCCGGGCAACAGTACCTCGAGGGCAATCATGACGATCCCCAGAAGGGTTAGAACGATGACAGTCGTTAGCATTTCTGAGAATATATAGAGCGGGTTTTTGCGTTCCACAAGGGCGGATAGCGCTTGAAGAACGACCGTTTGCAGCCAGTTTTTGTTGCCCCGCTTCCATCCCACCAACCCATGGCCTCTGACCCCAGTTTCGATCCCGAGGAATTCGCCCAGACGATGCGCGACATTGAGCGCTGGCGCATGCCCTTCGGCAAGTATGGTCCAGATCACTTCCCGCCCCATGGCACCCCGCTCTACGATCTGCCCCTCGAGTACCTGCAATGGTTCTCCGACAAGGGCTTCCCCAACGGCCGGATAGGGGAGTTGCTCGAAGTCATCTACCACATCAAAGCCGACGGCTCCGAAGAGGTCTTCGGCCAGATGCGCAAACGGGCCGGTGGCCGCTCAAAACTCCGCCCCGAGCGCAACAAGCGCTTCCGTTTTCCTGAGTAAGATGATTTCTTGGAAATCGTCACCGTCGGTCTCCTAAGGGGTTGTCAGGAAATAACCCATATGGGGATGGTTCCACGCGAGTGCTGTCAGGCTTGAGCTTTCAAGCTGCCTAATAGGCGCGCAGCCTCGCGCTTTGGTCACTGTGCGTCGCAGTGACTCCTGCACACGAAGTGTAGCTCTTCCTGCGAAAAGACCTGATGGCTGCTGGGTGGAATTCGGGTCGACACAGGCTCGACAGAGACTCAGTCTGTCATAGATCATGACGAGTTTGAGAAAATATATCCGACGGTATCGGTTCGGTGGCGAACTCATCGACATCGAGCGGTTCCGGAGACCATTTCCGAATTTAAAGATCCGGCGCTATTCATGCGAGGATATAGATCGCTGCTCGCACATCTACCGGCTCAACGAGGAGGGGCGATTTCCCGAGGGAGTCCTTGGCCATTTCCAAGAAGCTCTTGGGCAGCAGGAAGCCCTTTACATTGTCGCTGAGTTGGAGGGTGAGGTGATCGGAGTTGGTGGAATTAGGATCTACGATTTCAGCGATGAGATCCAGACAGCCTGCCTCTCCTTCGGCCTAATAGATCCGGCCTTCCACGGGCGAGGTTACGGGACGGCACTATTGGCTTTCCGACTATCACTTCTGGATGCTTCGAGACCCGAGTGGACGGTGGCGATGACGAGTGCCGGGAATGGTACCGAGATATTTTTCAAGAAGTTGGGTTTTAGGGCACCTCCGGAAACCTGCTGTGGAAATGGGGCGCAGAGAAAATTCCCGCTGGCGAGGCGATAAACGCTAAGCTATCTGGTGATAGTGGGCGCTTTAGCAACGAAGACAGCGGGGATTTTATC
>JBLHKE010000686.1:0-4352 GCA_047619485.1 Verrucomicrobiales bacterium
GCGCGCACCTGCGCGAGGTCTTTGCCGGCGTACGGCCGGAACAGCCGATCGAAAATTTGCTGCGGGTTGCTTAGTGCGGGGATCGGGCGTCCGGGTCCGTAGTGCGACAGGGTTTTGGTGCGCCCGTAGTAGCCGGTGCCCCCCTCGGATCCCATCACCAGCGAGCCGTGCCGCGTCTGGTGCCCCAGCGCCGCCGCCGCCACCTGGTCGATCGAGATGTTGTTGCTTTTCTGAGTGCCAGCCATGTCCGCTCCAGTCGCAAACACGTCACCCGAACTGTGGCCGCCGAGGCTCCAGCCTCCCTCGTGATCAAGACCTTGCAGGTAGCTCACGGAGTCCCTCAGAGCCTCGAACGGGGCAGAGGATTTGTTAAAAGTGAGCGGCCCCTCGTCTTTGCACGGCCACCAACTCCAATCGTGGTGCGGCTTGCTGGTATCCTGGATCCCCGAGCCACCATTGGGCATGTAGGCACCGTAGGAAAAGTAGCTGACCACCATGCGCTTCGGAAGCGCCTTCGCTGTCCCCGCGGCAGTGGCCATGGATTCGAGAAATGGAAGCGCCAGAATAGCGCCGCTGCCCGCGAGCATCTCGCGGCGGTTCAAGTGCCATGATTTTTGTTTCATAATGGTTTTTTCGCGGTGAACAGGTCGCTCTGACAGACCGATACGATCAGATCCTGGAGTTTATATTCTTTTTTCTCCGCACGCTGCAACAAGTCCTCGACGACGTAGCGATCGCGATAGGTGAGCTCTCGGCCCAGCGCATAGCCCAGTAGGCGACGCACGACGTTCGTCGCGATGTCGTCGCGGCGATCACTGAGCAAATGTTTCTTGAGATCCGGCATGCCATTGACCTCGGGTCCGTGGGGGACTTTTGCGCGGGCGTCCACCTCGACGGTTTTGAGTTTCTCGACTGAAGTAAGGTAAGCTGCGATATCCGCGTGATTCCTCCTATCAAACCGGGGAACCTTCACCCCATCAGGCGTTGCGTAAGACTCGAATTTTCCAATCGCACTGTAGCGCTCGAAAGGGATCCCCCACGGATCCAAGCGTACGTGGCAATCTGCGCAACTCTCCTTCTTACGGTGCTGGCGCAGTAGGTCTTTGATGCGCACCGCCGTTTCCGCCGAGTCCCCCACAGAGTCGCTGAGCGCAGGCACGTCGGCGGGCGGATCCTTGACCTTGTCCCCGAGGATGGCCTCGCGCAACCAGACCGCCCGGTAGATCGGGTGAGGCGCCGTCCCGGTGCCATTGCCGATGAGCACCGACCCGTGGGTCAGCAGTCCTCCCAATTGGTGTTCGGGCTTGATCGGCACCGGACGCAGTTCGTGCCCCTCCACGCCGTCGACCCCGTAGTGGGCAGCGAGCGGCTGGTTGAGCATCGCAAAATCCGAATCCACGATGTTGAAGAGACTGGCGTTGCGCCTGATCAGCTCCGCCATGAAGCCCGGGGTCTCGTCCATCATGTAGTCTCTGATCGTCAGTCGGTTGGGGACTTCCGAGCCAGAGCGCTCGCCCCTGGTGAGCGTGAACAGAAATCGCGGGAACAGATCGAGGTTGATCGGCACCGTCTTCATCTTGTCGATCGACAGCCATTGGGTGGTGAAATTGCGCACAAAATCCGCCGAGCGCTCATCGGCCAACAGGCGGCGCACCTGCGCGTCGATGACCGCGGGGTCGTCCAATTTCTGCTTCCCTGCGAGGTCGATTAACTGCTGGTCGGGCATCGATCCCCACAGGAAATAGGAGAGCTTCGAGGCCAGCTCATAATGCCGGTTGTCCGCTTCCGCGGCCACGGTGTGGTACATGAAATCCGGAGAGATCAGCACCATGGTCAAAGTCTCTCGCATCGCTTCCTCCAGCGTCTCCAACTTCAATTGGGTGGAAACGATCTGGTAGATTTTGACATACTTGTCGATCTCGTCAGTCCGCACCGGGCGGCGGAATGCCCGCGTCATAAAACGTTTCAATACCTCCCGCACGTAAGCTTGCGGGTCGCTCTCCCGCAGCGGCGAATCAAACAGGATGCGGCTGTGGTGTTCGGGTGGCCAGACATCTTTCACCGGCGCTTCGAACTCGATCCAATCCACCACCACGCGTGGTTTGGTCATCGGGTCCGGCGAGTCGTTCATCGTCCCGTCATCGAAAAGATTCTGCGGCGTGATGGTCAGGTGCGCCGGGGTGATTCTCAGCGCGCCGTCGATTTTCCCGCCGCGCCTCTCCCTGCGCTCGGGCACCCAAGGGTAGTTCTCGATGCGCCCGCGGAATTCGAACACCTCTGGATGGTCGGCGTCGTTGCTTAGCTTGAGCGTGCCGACCGGTTCGAACTGGTTGGTACCCGAACCTACTCCGATGCCGACGATATCGTAGCCCATCACCAGCCGCAGCGGCACCTGCGTGTAGCCCTTTGGCAAAATCGCAGAGGCCTTGATGCGGATGCGGAACTCTCCCGTCTTCGGCCATTCTCGGACCTGCATTCCATTGACGACTGTGTTGTTGCGGTTGCCGGTGATACTGATCTCGTCGCGTTCGAAGCCGATGAGATTGCCCATCGACGGCTCATAGGATTTCTTCGTCTGGAGGAGCTCTGGTTCGGCCGCATCAACGATTGCCGATGCGAGAATGCTGCGCGCACTTTCCTCGTAGCGGTCGAGCTGCTCGGTGCCCATCAACATCATCGCGGCGGTGTTGTTGAAGTGGTAGGGGCGGAGAGGATCTTCGGGGAGGTTCTTGATCAGCTCTAGCTCGAAGCCGAACAGATCTCGCATGGTGTTCTGGTACTCGAAATTGGTCAGCCGCCGCGCGGTCGGTGCTGCGCTCTCCTGGCTGGCCTCGGTGACGTAGTCGCGCATCCCGGCCTCGATCCAAGCAGCGACGGCGTTGCGATCTTCCTCGCCTGGCTGTGGCTCCTCTTCCGGCGGCATCTCGCCGCTCTCGAGCATCTCGAGAATGAGTTCCCAGCGTTCCAGTTCCTGACCTGCAGACAGGTCGCCGTCGAGGCTGTGCACGGTGATCTTGCCCTTGCTCTTCTCCGGCCCGTGGCACTTGATGCAGTTGCTCTCGAAGAACGGCGCGACACGCGACTTGTAGCCGTCGAGGCCCTGCGGGATCGGATCGGCTGATGCCAGCGTGGCGATACCGAGCAGCAAGGCGCTACAAATGGGGATTCGCTTCAAGAGATGAGAAAGGCATATCATGATCTTCCAGAGCTCGAACCTCTCATTGGATTCACCTATGCGCCCACCGTTTTCTGAGCTTCATCCGTCCCCATTATCGGGCAGGTTGGGCTAGAGCTGCAGATCCTGATGACCCGCGACGGTGGCGCCCTCGCTGTCGATCGAGACGCTGCTCACCGCGATCTGGCTGAGGGCGATCGAGTAGGATCGCATCAAGGACTCGGAACCACATAGGTGCACGGTGCCGAAGACTCCCTCGGCGCGGATCTCGTTGGCGATGAGAAATCCTGACAGGTAGGAAAAAAAACCTTCCGCGGAAATTTTCGCGCACACGTAATCCGCACGCAGCCTGAAGAGGTCATCGAGGGTAGCTCCATCGTAGGCCACTGAGCAGCCGGCGACGAAACTCTCCTCGTCGAACTCCCTCGATCGGATCTGTTCCCTGAAGATGCTCTGCTCGCACAGCGCAGCGAAAAGGTCGCCCGTCAGGTAGCTCCTGAAGGTGGTGATCTTGCCGTCTTCGACCTCCACCCACTTCGAATGCGTTCCTGGTAGACAGATTTTTTTGGCATCTGGATCGGCTGCCAGTAGGCCGAACACCTGGATCTCCTCGCCGCGCATCAGGTCGATCGATCCATCCTTGCGGACATGCTTGAGCCCGGGAATGATCTTGGCAGAAGGGAAACCAGGAGGGGCGACGACCAGCGAGGCGATCGCCTCTGGAGCCGCTGGGGTGCTCGCATAACCAGCGTCTAGCCAACCGTGCTTCGAACCCACCATCCCCGAGAGGCTGACCTCGGTGCCGGAGTCGCAGGAGAATGATTCGAACACTTTTTCTAGCTCGGCAGCAAACCGTCCCGGGTCGCCCGAGAGCGTCTTGACCCCGAGGTCCGACTCATAGCGGCGCGTGACGAGATTCTCTCCATCTAAGAGGAACGCCCGCAGTTTGGAACTTCCCCAGTCGCAGATAATGTACATGATCTCAGCATACCTTCCGAAATCGGGTAGAACTACAAAATTCCAATGAAGATCTCTGCCCTAGGTCTAGAATAGTGTCAGACACTGGAAGGTTATTTCAATGAAGATCTCTGCCCTAGGTCTAGAATAGTGTCGGTCTAGAATAGTGTCAGACACTGGGTCTAGAATAGTGTCAGACACTGGAAGGTTATTTCAGACA
>JBLHKE010000687.1:0-4344 GCA_047619485.1 Verrucomicrobiales bacterium
CGAAGGTTTGGGCCGCTGGCGGAAAGCTGTCGCTGGCGCAGTTGTTGCGCTGCCGGGTGCGCTACCTCGGCGATGGGGTGGCGGTCGGGCGTGAAGCGTTCTTGGAGTCGGTTTTTGGGGTGCTTCGGGAAAGGTTCACGGAGGGGCGGGAGAGCGGGGCGCGACGGATGCGAGGCGGAGAAGGCTGGGGCGAGTTGCGGACTCTGCGAGCGTTGCGTGTCAACCCGGTTGAGCCGAGCGGTTGATGTTCCCGTCGCTCGTCCGTGGGCGCTCTGAGCCACCGACTAGTCGCGGCGAAAAAACACCAGCCAAAACGAAGCAGCCAGTGCTGACCCAGCTCTGCAAGCTCATACCACCGCACCTCGTTGCCAACGGGTCGATAGAAAAGCGCGCACCTTCATACGGTGGAGCCACGTGGTGGTCTTGCTTGGGGCGTGTTCGGAAATAACTTGGACATATCTGCTAGCCCTTGAACCTCCCACCTGCGTTGGAGTTTCCTCCGAGTCGTTCACGACACAAAGCAAGCTCCGCCTTGGTGCTAAGGGCTTGTCAGTAAATAACTCCTACAATCTGCTGGTTATTTTGGCCATCACCCGCGTTAGCTTCCAACTCAAATAGCCCGCTATAATCGCTGAAATCTGCCTTGGTGCTGGCTAAAATTCCTGCGCATCTTTGTATGACTTATTTCCTGACAACCCCTAAGCTCAATGCCTGCCCAGCTATTGACCAACTTATTTCCGAACAAGCCCTTAAGACTAGGGAGCAAGAGCCCGCGAAATGAGCCTGACGGCTTAAAGTTGAAAAAACGACCCGCAGAACCGAGCCGAAAACCCTACAAAACTAGATCCAGCCACCGGAGAAAAGGTGGCTATGGGATGACTTCGATTTGCAATCGAAGCCGTCGTGTTGAGCAGACTGGGGCCGGCCTAACCCTTTCCATGACCACTGCTTCGATTTCGAAATCGAAGTTACGTGGGACTGCCGTTCCCAGAGAGATCTGCTTCTACTCTTGCGGCATTCAGGGACTGGGGCTATGAAGGCTGAAACACAAGCTGATGAGCCAATTTAACGAGATCATCGACGCCAGCGTCGCCGCCATTAAATCCCTGCGCGGGATCGAATCTGAATTTGAGGCAGCCTGTGCGCTACTCGTAGAGTCCTTGCAATCCGGTGGTAAGGTGATGGCCTGCGGCAATGGCGGGAGCGCGGCGGACAGTGCGCATTTTATGACCGAGTTGCTCTGCCGGCTCGATGTTGAACGGCCGCCGCTCGCTGGCATCGCGTTGACCAACGACGGCAGCTTTTTGACGGCGGTCGGCAACGATTATGCCTTTGACGAGATTTTTGCACGCCAGATCACCGGGCTCGGGAACTCAGGAGATGTGGTGATCGGCATGACGACGAGTGGAAATTCTGGTAATATTCTACGCGCGTTTGCCGCGGCGAAGGAGAAGGGGGTGAAAACCATTGCGATGCTCGGCGGGACAGGCGGAGCCGCGGCCGGCGTCGCTGATGTCGATTTGATCGTGCCGGTGGAGGCGACCGCGCGCATCCAAGAGGCGCACCAGGTTCTGATCCACCTGATCTGCGGGAATATTCAAGAGGCGATCTTCGACCTATCCTGAAAATTCGGCACAATATCTGCGCGGTTTTTATCTCTCGCTTGGACTAGGCTTCCAACTCACGAATCTTTCCGCTTTCAACTTTTCGAAACCAACTCTAGAACCTATCACCTTACTACTATGAACGATCCAATCACTGTTGCTGTCACTGGAGCCGCCGGCCAAATCGGTTACTCGCTACTATTCCGTATTGCCTCAGGTGCCATGTTTGGCCCAGACCAGCCCGTGAAGCTCAACATGATCGAAATCGAGCCGGGGATGAAGGCGCTCGAGGGCGTCTGCATGGAACTCGACGATTGTGCCTTCCCACTCCTGCACGGGATGGTCGCTACGTCGGATCTGAATACCGGCTTCAACAATGCGAACTGGTCACTCTTGGTAGGTAGCGTGCCGCGCAAAGCTGGAATGGAGCGCAAGGACCTGCTCGGAATCAACGGCAAGATTTTCACTGGTCAGGGCAAGGCGATCAATGACAGCGCGGCTGCTGATGCCCGCGTGCTGGTGGTCGGCAACCCGTGCAACACCAATTGCCTGATCGCGATGAACAACGCTCCCGATGTCCCGGACGATCGATGGTTCGCGATGACGCGACTCGATGAGAACCGTGCCAAATCGCAGCTAGCGCAGAAGGCCGACGTCCACGTCAGCGACGTCAGCCATACCACGATCTGGGGCAACCACTCGGCGACTCAGTATCCGGATTTTTGCAATGCGCAGATCAAAGGCAAGCCCGCGACGGAGGTCATCACCGACGAGGCCTGGTTGAAGGGCGAGTTCATCGAGACCGTCCAGAAACGTGGCGCGGCCATCATCCAGGCGCGCGGTGCTTCATCGGCGGCCTCTGCCGCGAATGCGGTGGTCGATACGATTCGCGATCTCACGACGATGACCGAAGATGGGCACTGGAACAGCGTCTGTGTTTGTTCCGACGGTAGCTACGGCATCGATAAGGGGCTAATCTCCTCGTTTCCAGTCCGCAGCGACGGTGCCCTCTGGGAGATTGTCGAAGGGCTTGAGATCAACGACTTCAGCCGTGAAAAAATTGACGCCAGTGTGCAGGAATTGTGCGAGGAGCGTGAGGCGGTCAGCGATCTCCTGTAGAAAGACCAAGTTGGTAGATGGGGTTGCAAACCAACTCTCCAACGCATGCTGCTCAATGGGTCTCGACCCGGCTCCGTGTGGCGCTTGGCGTGGGTAAAATGCCCAACTTTGTGTCGCCTCGCCGGAGATTCATTTTGCGCTAAAAATCGGTTTTCGGTTAGGATTCTGATCAATGGTTCGTTGTTTTTCGAAATCTCCCCCGATCGCCAGCCTCGCCTTTGTCGTCGTCTGGCTGCACTTGGCAGTGACCCCTTCGTCGGGCGAATCGCAGCTCAGCCGCAGTCCCTACCTACAACTGGCGACTGAGGAGTCGATCACGATTTTATGGCGGACGGTTGGCGCATCACAACCAGGATTGCGTTTTGGCGCGGCACCAGACCAACTCTCCAATGTTCTCCCGCCCGCGCAGATCCTGATCCGTGTTAGTCCGGATCTTGCAGGAGAAGATGACCTGTCGCCGCTCCACTCTGCACCCGTTGATACGTTCCAATACGAGGCCACGATTTCCGGACTGCAGCCGGGGACAAAGTATTTCTATGCGGTTTATGATGATGGCCAAGAGCTGGTTGGCGCTGACGCCGATCACTATTTCGAAACCCTTCCGACCGCGAGTGCCGGCGAGCCTTTACGGCTCTGGGTGGTCGGTGACTCTGGGACAGGGGAGGCCGCACCGATCGCTGTTTTTGAGGCGATGCAGTCCTATGTGATCGATGATGGTCGACCGGTCGACGGGTTTCTCCATCTCGGCGACATGGCCTACGAGGAGGGGCTCGATGAGGAGTTCACTGCCAATTTTTTCGAGGTCTACTCAACCCTGCTACGCAATACGGTCACCTGGCCGACGATGGGCAATCATGAAGGTGATTCCTCGAGCGGTGCCTTGCAGGAGGGGCCGTATTACGACGCTTACGTCTTGCCGAAACAGGCGGAAGCCGGCGGGCTCGCATCGGGGACCGAGGCCTACTACTCGTTCGACATAGGTGCCGCCCACTTCATCTGTCTAGACAGTGATGACCTGGATCGCTCGATCACCGGAGACATGGCGTTGTGGCTCAAGGACGACTTGGAAATGACCAATTCCGAGTGGTTGATCGCGTTCTGGCACCATCCTCCTTACTCGAAGGGAACACACGACAGCGATGGCGATTTGCGCATGACCCAGATGCGGGAGTTTATTGTGCCACTGTTAGAGTCAGGCGGGGTAGATCTGATCCTATCGGGACACTCGCACGTCTACGAACGGTCGATGCTGCTCGACGGGGCCACTGTCACCCCCACCGTGCCCGAGGGAGTTATCCTCGATGATGGCGATGGTGATCCTGCTGGGCACGGCGCCTATCGCAAGAGCGCCTTGCTGAATCCGAATGGCGGAACGGTCGCAGTCGTCTCTGGCAATGGGGGACGCAGCGCTCAGGTGGAAGAGGGATTCGGTCGGAGTCCCGTGATGCGCAAGATGATCTTGGGTCTCGGATCGCTGATCATCGACATCGCTGGTGACACGCTCACCGGAACGATGATCGACTCGGCCGCGGAGGTTCGTGATGTGTTCCAGATCGTGAAACAGGGAATCGTCATCCCAGAAATTGTAAGCTATCCTTGGCAGCCTTCGGGGCCGCGCTAC
>JBLHKE010000688.1:0-4334 GCA_047619485.1 Verrucomicrobiales bacterium
TAAAATCCCCGCTGTCTTCGTTGCTAAAGCGCCCACTATCACCAGATAGCTTAGCGTTTATCGCCTCGCCAGCGGGAATTTTCTCTGCGCCCCATTTCCACAGCAGGTTTCCGGAGGTGCCCTGAAGAGTCCGGCTTAGACCAGGCTCGCGTTTTGGGGAGTGAAAGTTGAAGTAAAAGTTAAAGTCTAAGTTCCGGATTCTTCGAACAGCCAGAGCAACTCCCAAACGCCTAAACCGCCGGCCTCCAGTGCCAACGTTAACTCCCCAGAGCCGAAACCGCCATCACACCAACACCTTACCTCCCCCACCCCCCACCAACACCAGACAGACATGTCCGCTCTGCGGATCACCTCCGATCCGCCTCCAGATAACCATCCAACCAATGGCTCCCCTGCGGCGGCACCTTGGCTGCGGGGTCTTTCTCCATGTCAGCCAAAGAAAAAGCGATCCCCAGCGGCGTTGGACCAGGTCGGGCGCCTGATGTAAACTTCCCACTGCCCCAATGGCTTCCCAGCGCGGCTACCTTCACCTCGATCAACTTGTCGCGCTCCGGATGGAGGTCAAAATACCCTAACACTTTCACATCAAACCCACGATCGCTGCCGTGCTTCAGCAACGCATGCCCCTCCAGAACACGCCGATTCGGCTTCCCCACCGGCGTGCGCAGCGTCATTTGGTAATCGCTGATATCATCACGATTCCAGAACGGCGGCTCGCCACGGGTGTTGTCGATCAGGTGGAAACGCATCAGTCGAAACGCGATCGGCTTCGGCAGGTCAACTGGTTCCGTGCTATTCAGCGCGCGCAGCCCCGCGATCTCTTTCGCCTGTAACCAGACCTGGTTGTGGGCAGCGAGATGCCCCCAGTTATGGGTGTTTTCCTCCTTCGCAATCGGCGCATAGCCTATAGCGGTGCGTTTCAAGAGGCGGGTTGATGTCTTCAACACCACCGTCCCCTCGGGCATCAAGCGTGCATACTTTTTGTCGAGTTGATCCGTGCCCAAAGCATCGACTTTCACCGCCCCAGGCTTGCGCTGCGCCTCCGGCAGCGCGTTCCATTTTTTCAGCGCCGACTTGATCATGCCGGAATGCTTTTCCGATCCGCGATTGTTGTTGTATTCAAGCAATGTTCCGCCCGCCGTCAGAGCGTAGTGCCCCTGGCGCGTCGAACCGCCCTGGCCTTTGCGCGGCCCCTGATCAGCCACCTTGCGAAAGAACTCGCCAACAGCATCCTGACGGCGCCGCTGGTACCAGTCATTCTCGGCGACGGGAATGAAGTGCTCGTTGATCAGCTTGATGATCTCTGGATCGGAAAACGTCGACAACCTGTCGATCACGCCATTGTTTCACGTGCAACCCAGCGGATGCCCGTCCATCTCCCAGAGGAAAATCGGCTTGCCGGCTACCGCAGCCTCGCGTCGCGCCTCCCAAAGATCGGTGCGCCACGGGATCGAGTCCTTCCAAATCAGCTCATCTGGTTTCGCCTGGAACATCTCGTGCAAGGCCGGGAGGTTCTTCGGTGTGAGGTCAGCGGAGACTCCCGCCTCCATGCTGATCGCGGTGGCGAGGAAAAAGACAGAGACGATTTTCATGCCCCAGCCTCTCATTTCATTTGCGCTGCGTCAAAGGATCGAGTTCGCTTAAACGGATGAAAGCCCTCAGCCTCGAGCAGTACAAACAGTTTAAATACAGCGACTACCCAGACCCGGAGTTCGGCGATAAGGACGTGCTGTTACGGGTGCAGGCGTGTGGGATCTGCGGCAGCGACGTGCACGGCATGGACGGCAGCAGCGGGCGCAGAATCCCGCCGATCATCATGGGGCACGAGGCGTCGGGCGTGATCGAGAAGGTCGGTGACCACGTGACCGAATGGAAACCCGGCGACCGCGTCACTTTCGACTCGACCGTTTTCTGCGGGGAGTGCGACTACTGCAAAGCCGGCAAGATCAACCTCTGCGACAACCGTCGCGTGATGGGCGTGTCTTGCGACGACTACCGACAGCACGGAGCCTACGCAGAATTTGTCGCCGTCCCAGCGCGAATCCTTTTCAAGGTTCCCGACGATCTCAGTTTCGAGGAAGCAGCCTTTGTCGAGCCAGTATCAATCGCCCTGCACGCGGTCAGCCTGATCCCGATCAAGGGTGGCGAGACAGCCGTCGTGGTCGGCGCGGGGATGATCGGCTTGCTAGTCCTCCAAGCGCTGAAGGCAGCCGGGTGTGAGCGGGTTATCTGCGTCGATCTAGATACGAAGAAACTGGAGATGGCAAAAGAGCTCGGCGCGAACGAGGTCGTGATCTCGGATGCGGATGCGGTGGCCAAGATCGTCGCGATGACCGACGGCGGCGCCGACATCGCCATGGAGGTTGTCGGCATCTCCGCCACCCTCAACCTCGCGATCAACTCACTACGCAAAGGAGGCAAGCTCGGAGCTGTCGGAAATCTCGCCGCGCAGACGGAATTCCCGCTTCAGGCCGTTGTCACCCGCGAGCTGACAATCTACGGCTCCTGCGCTTGCAATGGTGAATACGCGGATGCACTGAAAGCGATCTCCGCTGGCTCGATCCGGGTAAGGCCACTGATGAGCGCGGTCGCGCCGCTCTCCGAAGGAGCTGCGTGGTTCGATCGGCTCTATGCAGGCGAGGAGGATCTTCTCAAAGTCATTCTTAAACCTGATGCGGTTTTCTAGCAGTGCCGTAGATTCGAGTTCAAAATCGGATTGCGTCGTGCTGGACGTTCGGCGTTGCTTCATCTTCTCGATATCGATGTCACACCTCCCCGCCCCCTACAACCACAGTCACCATGCCTGATCTCTCCGGAAAAATCGCCTTTGTAAGTGGAGCCAGCCGCGGCCTCGGCCTGCAATTCAGTCGCGCGCTCGCCAAGGCAGGAGCAGATCTGATCGTCACCAGCCGCACGCTCGACTCCCTCGACGGAACCGTTGCAGAAATCGAAGCGCTCGGGCGTAAGTGCTTTCCCGTTGAACTAGACGTCCGCGAGGAATCGAGCATTCACGCCGCCGTCGACGCCGCCATCGCCGAGTTCGGCAAGATCGACATCCTCATCAACAACGCCGGCTGCAACATTCGTAAACCCGCGCTCGAGGTCACTTGGGACGATTGGAATACCATCCTCGACACCAACCTGCGCGGGGTGTTTTTCCTCGCCCAAGCCGTCGCCAAGCACATGGTCACCGCCAACTACGGCCGCATCGTCAACATCGGCTCAGTCACCAGCGTCTGCGGCTACGCCGGCCTCGGTCCCTACGGGGCGAGCCGTGGTGGAACCAAGCAGCTCACCATGAGCCTAGCCGACGACTGGGGACCGCACGGCATCACCGTCAACTGCCTCGCACCGGGCTGGTTCAAAACAGCACAGAACGCGGTCATGTATGAGAACGAGGAATGGGTCAACTACCTCACCGACCGCATTCCCCTGCGTCGTCCCGGTGCCGACGGTGACCTCGATGGCTCGGTGGTGTTCCTCTCCTCCGACGACAGCGCCTACATCACCGGCCAGACGATCCTGATCGATGGTGGCATCTCCGTCGGCGCGGTCAAAGCCGTCCCCAATAAATAGATGAAGCGCCGACGCCAACTCCTCCTGTTACTAGCATTGATCCCAATGCTGCCATCGTGCAGCACGACCACCTGCGAGCTGAATCTCGCCGACCACCCGGAACTCCCTAGCGCGCGGCTGACCCACGCCATGCGCCACATCGTGGAGAAGAACGATTACCTGCGCGAGCGAGCCATCTGGGGCAACTACGGCGGCCCGGGTTGCTCTGGCGGCCGGCCGATCGATGAGATGGACGAATTTTTCCGCCAGCATGATCTCGCCTACCTCCAAGGAGTGAAGTGCAAGGAGCTAATCACCGCCGATAAAGCTTTGATCTCACAGCTCGAAACCCTCGACCCGAGTCACCTCAGCCCCGAGGCAGACGTCTTCCGCCGCCGCGCCATCGGCTTCTTTAAGCGCCCGATCAGCCGCGTCGTCGGCAAGCCGCCCGATGTGTTGTTCGGATGGAAGGATAGCCCTGTGATAATCGATACGTCTGACGATGCTGCTTCCGCATTAGGAAACAGTTCCAAGTAGACGGCTCCAGAATCCGAAAAAAGCTGAATTGGTTGATGGCATTCGCATTGGTGTGAATGGAGGTTTGGGCAACGAGTCTGGACTATTCGATCGAGATCGAAATCTCAGGAATGATCTGGGTCACCAATACGGGTCAGGGCAGAATGGCACGTAGTTAACGGCACTCTCCCGAGAGCCAGCCTGTTGGATCTCTCGGGATCGGGATGGCATCCGCCATCGGTCGATGTCGTCGTGGTAGAACG
>JBLHKE010000689.1:0-4333 GCA_047619485.1 Verrucomicrobiales bacterium
CCGCTGTTCTCGACCGACGAAGATGGCAAAGACCGTCGTTGGACGGTGCAGAACGTGATCGAACGGCTCAAGCAAGTGACGCGGAACGAAGTGGAATCCAACGGGGTGCACTTTCACCAGACGACGGAATGCGACGTTGAACAACAGCAGATCCTCAACCTCCTAAAAGTGGCTTTGTAGCCACCACCTTGAAATGCCCGAATAGCTGACAGAGCCTTGTTTTTAAGGGGATTCGGCAAGAATCAGTGCTGCCTTCAGGGGGTAAAGTCCGACTGGACTCAACATGTGCGGCTTTCTGCCAGAGTTTGCCGTCGATCACCTCGGAACCACAGCCCCTGCATCAATGTCAGTTTACTGGCAACACCGACAAACGTCGCAAACTCGTGCTCACCTGGTCCAGCCGCCGAGCCGCGGTGAAGAACGCCGTCGAGCAGGTGGTCAAGCACTGGGCAAAGTAGTCCCTCGAATCTTGGCATCCGAGGACGAGGGACGATTAGGAGAACGAGGACGAGTGAACCTGCGAATGAGATCGGTGTCGGTTCCTGAAATTACTGAGTTCTGTTCATGTGGCTTCGCGATCTTCGCTGACGAGGCCTGGGGATTCGCCAAGATGGTAGTGAAACGGCAAAGAGCGCCCAGCTGAGATGTCGTCGCTTCCCGGGATTTCGCGGATGCCTGTTAGGCTGCAATCGTGGGTTCGTAGCACGTGCTTGCCGTGGGTCGTGATCGTGGTGAAGAGATAGGGTCGGTAGAGCGGTTCGGGAGCGGGTGGGATATAGATGGTGGCGGCGGGCAGGCGGTCGCCCGAAAGAGATGCCCAGGACTGGATGGTCGCGGCGTTTAGTTCAAAGACGGGGCCCACTGAAATCCGATTCGGCTGCGACTTCCCAGCCGGGTCCTGGCTTTCGGGAACGATCACGTCGATCTCCTTCGAGGTGTCGACGAGAAAGGCGTCCACACGCACCGACTCGGGCACTATGATAGCGTCGGGCGCCTGGCCGAGAAGATGGCGCATGATGGCGACTTGGGGTTCCTTCTCAAGTGCGGTGCTCATGGTCTCGGAAAGGACAATGTGAGGGATCGAGTCGCCGGGGATGGTGTAATGACAGGCATCGGCAACAACATAGGCATCCACGCTGTCGGCGAGGCCGAGTCGTCGGACTAACGATTTCACGTGTTTGATCGAGTCCGGATGAATATCGAGAATCGTGAAGCGGACCGCCTCCGGTGGGAAGATGGCCATCAGTGGGACGGCAAGCGTCGCGTAGGGACCCGAGCCGGCGTAGAGGACTCGGACGACTTCCGGTCCCTTTGTCTCGATGACCGAAGTGATCGCGTCATGCAACCCGCGAAGGAAGATCGCGGTGCGCTGGAATTCACCGGCGCACATCGCGGCTTGAGTTGGTGAAATGGCCAGCCCTTCAGCGGATGGGATTTCGTCATCAGTGATGTCAGACCGGGAATCGATTTGAAAGTTAGCGGCGCTATCAAGGATTTCGACCAATTCGCCCACGAGTCCAGAAAGAATGCCTCTGGGACCATCATGGGTCAGCGTTTCCATGGTGAGACGCTTGAATTCCTCGATGATTTCAGCAGGAAGCGGTGATGATAGATCAGTGTCAGTCATGAGTTAGCGCCACACGTGGCCGGGGAACTTTCGCGATACAACTTGGCGATGCTTCGGCCAGTCACGGGCCAGAAAATGCGGCAGGTCGGTGGTCGTGGCGAGTTTCTTGCCGTCGGGTGTGCAGAGGCAGAGGAGCACCGGGAGGCGGCCTTCACAGAGGCTAGGATGCTCTTTGACGGAGAAGCACTCTTTCAGTTTCACCTGCGCTTCTGGTGACCCGTTGACGTAGGAGACTTTCAGCGTGCCACTGTCGAGCCAAGGGATGGAAGATGGCAGTAACTCATCAAGCCAACTGATTTGCCCTTTCTCCAAATGCTGCTGGAACGCGTGGTTGAGTGGAGCCGCTTGTGCCTTCTTTACCAAGGTGATTCCTGTGAGCGCTCGAGCGAGACAGTCGGTGATGGCGACTGTGTCAAAGGGGGCAAACTCCAGTTCAGGCAAAGTGGCGTGAACGAGGTTCACTCGGGCGATCAACTGTTTCAGGCGATGATTCATCAATGGGAAATCAAAGGCTCCGCTGAGATGGGCTTCTGCTAGGCAGCGTCCGCTGGCGAGTGGATCGAGGTCGCTGTTCTGCGACTTCTGCTCGATGACGAGATTTCGATAACGCACGAGTTTCACTGCAGAGACACGTTTGTTAGTAGCATCGAAGAGGTGCTCCAGGGTGGTGCTCAGATGCTGGGGAAACATCTCAGCGATCCATTCAGGCTTCACGCCGGTGGCGAGACTGAGCAAGGTCAGTGGTGTGGGGCCGCGGGAGGGCGCTTCACGCAGATTGGCGGCCACGAAGAAGGGAGCGTCCTGCACCACGCTTTCGCGCACGAGCTTGCCTTGCCGTTGCTCGGTGAGATCACACTCGGGCTTGCCCGGCTCGCGTCGTTTCGCGAGCTGATCGGCAAAGCCGGCCATGAGGCAACGCAGCAGGGCCTCGTGGTTTGTTGCGGTGCTAAATTTCTCGCGATCGTAGAGGCGCTGTTGTTTGGCGACTTGCAGGATCTGTTGGCAGGTCTGCTCTACTTGGCGAGCGACGTGGGCGTTGATACCGTAGCTGCGGCAGCGATTGAAGTTAAAGTGGTTGTCTTTGGCGAAATCGTAAGCGCGCATCAGGGTGATGAAGTCGGAGTCCTCGCTCTCCTCGAACATCTCGCGCGCGGCTTGGGTTTGGGCATCATCGCGATCCAGGCGTGCGAGCAAATCGCGACCACTGACCAAGGCGGCACACAAGGCGGCATCGGGCACGCAGCCGCGTTGGCTGGCCTCGATCAACATGCGTGAGTAGCGCGGGTGCATCGGGAGGCGCAGCATTTGCCGACCAATGCTAGTAAGGTCCGCTTCATGCACCGCGCCGAGCATGGTGAGCAACCGTTCGGCGCGTTCGACGGCCTGCGGATCTGGTTTGTCCAGCCAGTCAAAGCTGGCGGCTTCCTGGATGCCGAGTGAGTGCAGGAGCAAGACGACCTCCGCAAGGTCACTGCGCTGGATCTCTGGCGTGTTGCGTTCCTCACGGTCCTTGTGACCTATCACTGTCCACAAGCGATGACACGTGCCAGGCCCCGTGCGACCGGCGCGGCCTTTGCGTTGGTCCGCACTGGCTCGGCTGATCGGCTCTAACATGAGCGTGCCTATGCCGCGTTCAGCCTCGTAGCGAGACACGCGGGCAACGCCACTGTCCACGACGTGACGAATGCCGTCGATGGTGACGCTAGTCTCGGCGACGTTAGTCGCAACGATGACTTTGCGCAGGGAATTCGGGGAGAAGGCACGGTCTTGCTCCTGTGGTTCGAGTGCGCCGTGCAAGGGGATGCAGGCAACTCGTTCGTGCGTTCTCAGCCCGCGCAGCGCGTCCAGAGTGCGGTTGATTTCGCCACGTCCTGGCATAAAGACAAGAATGTCGCCAGGGGATTCGTCATGCAAGATGCGCTCGACCGCATCCGCTGCCTGATCGGTGATGGCGCTCTGATCGGGGGTATCAAGATAACTCACCTCTACGGGATAGCTTTGCCCTTCGGAGATCAGAATCGGGCACTCTTCCAAATACGCAGCGGCGGGCTCGGCATCAAGCGTGGCGGACATCACGAGCATAAGCAAATCGGGCCGCTGGGTCTGTTGCAAACGCTTGACCAAGGCGAGGGCGACATCACTGAGCAAGTTCCGCTCGTGAAACTCATCGAAGATGACCGCGCCGATGTTGCCCAACGTGCGATCATCTTGAAGCCAGCGGACAAGGATGCCTTCGGTGACAAAGCAGATGCGGGTGCCGTCGCTGGTGTGATCGTCGAAGCGGATTTGATAGCCGACTTCAGCGCCGAGCTTGCCCTTGCGCTCCGAGGCGACGCGCGAGGCCACCGTGCGGGCGGCGACCCGGCGGGGTTGCAGCACCACGATCATCTTGTCGTCCGCGATTCCCGCATCGAGCAGCATCTGCGGCACCTGCGTGGTCTTGCCCGAGCCCGTGGGCGCGACGAGCACCAATCGATTGCCGGCTTGCAGCGCGCGCAGGATGTCGGAATGGATCTTCCAGATGGGGAGCGTGGAGGGGGCAGGCATAAAGTGGAAAGCGCAGGCTAGCAGTCTGTCGGACTTGAACGCGGCGAGATCAGGTTCCCGCTTGGCGACGGAGGCTTACTTTTTCCGGCCGGGGCATCGCCGAAGTTCTTCGGGACCGGCTGTTGGACGCTGTTGCCTATAGAGTGCTGATCAGCCGAC
>JBLHKE010000690.1:0-4332 GCA_047619485.1 Verrucomicrobiales bacterium
CAGCATAGCTCTCTTTGCTGAGTGGAACGGGAAACTCACCAACCACCTCGCCCTCGAGCAAAACCTGATACGATGATTGCCCATCATTCTCGCCGACCGTGTGGAACGTTAGGTCAAAGGTGCACGCGTTGAACGGCCAGGCTCCGACTGCGCTGCTGTCCTTGTGCTTCTCAGGATCCACGGCGAGCCACTTACCCTTGTCTACGTAGACCCGGGTACGTTGAGGGAAGTCGCCAAGCCCCATCGCCGCCGCACGCGAAACTTGCGGCCTGATCACTTTACTCGGCTTAGTCGGAGTCGCCGCCTTCAGGTTCGCTGGCACCGCAAATGGGCCGGGTGCCTTGCCAGATTTCGCCGTGGAATTTTTCAAGGCTCCGTCCGGTGCCTTGAACTCCGGATCCTTGGTCATCAATCACTGGTCGAATTCCAACCCGTCCTCGCGCATCGAGAACTGGATGGTGTGTTCGCCCGCCTGCTCAACTTCCAAGAATAGGATCCCGGGAACGCCAGTGTGGACTTCATCGGTGCGCTGCTTGCTGCCCCAGACCCATTTATTTTCCCCTGTCCACTGCATCCGCTGACCTGACGCGGGCCAGGCCCCATCGATCCCCACGTGCAGGCCATTGTCCTCCTTACAGGTCGATTACATGCGCGCCCAGACGTAATATTTACCCGGCGTGTTGAAGTGGACATTGTAACTCAGCACCGCCATCTCGTTGGCTTCATTCATGAAATTCTCGCCCACGATCAACCTCTCGCCGTGGTTCTTTCGTGTGTCGGGAAGGATTTCGAGGTAGGCGCCACCGCCCGCACCAGCCACGTGGTTGCCATCCGCATCTGGCTTCAATCCTACCTGCTTGCTAACGGTGGTGAGGTAGCACGCACGGACGTCCGATTTCTCATGTTTCGAGAAATGCTCCGCCTCGACGGCCACCAGACCGCCGACCTATTCAAACAAAAGTCTCTCACCAACAATCGACGCCTTCAAATCGCCAGCAACCCCACGGCTCCCGAACCAGATCGAAGCGCACAGAAATCCAAGGTATAGAAAGATCTTCATGCCCTCTGTTCTAGCCATCCGGGAAGCGTCATGGACTCATAAAAGAGCGTCGGCCAAGAAGAGGCACTGTCGCGCACTTCGATTTGTAACTACCCCACGCAAGTGGTGGAGCCAACGAGCGCAATCTGATTTTATTTTCCACAAAAAATAATGAGCGTCACTACATTGCACAAAATCTGCGCGAAGCTTGCTATGATGCGCATAGCCCAACAGAGGCAATTGAGGGACAGTCTTCTGAATATTCACCACCCATGACGAACAAGAAAAATCCCACTGAATCGGAGGCTCCCTCCACGGATGCCCCCCCGACGCAAGAGACGGCACAGGAGGCTAGTCCAGACGCTCAATCTCTAGACGACACGCAACTCGAAGAGGAGGAGGCACTCGACCTCGAAGCCTGTGAGGATGCCGACGAGAGCGGCGATAGTGACGACGCGGTGGAAACAGAGACCGACAAGCAGGAGGCGAGCGGAACCATCCTCGTCCCACGTATCAAGCCGACCGGCGTCACCATCGAACGCTTGAAGGGAAATCGCAAACAGGCGGGCAATGTCGAGATGATCGAGGTGAAAGACGATCGCATCGGCAAGCTCGAAAGGCTCGGCCGCAACCACTACCTGCAATTGATCATGCCGCTGCACGTCGAGCTATTGAAACTGCAGAACTACGTCAAAGAGAAACGCCTGCGCGTCGTCGTATTGTTCGAGGGCCGAGATGCGGCTGGCAAGGGCGGCACGATCAAGCGCTTCATCGAGCACATGAACCCGCGCGGCTGCCGCGTGGTCGCACTCGACAAACCAACCAACGAGGAGCGCGGCCAGTGGTATTTTCAGCGCTATGTGAAACACCTACCCACAGCGGGAGAAATCGTCTTGTTCGACCGTAGCTGGTACAATCGGTCGATGGTCGAGCGCGTGATGGGTTTTTGCGAGGACGATGAGGTGCGGGAGTTCTTGCGATCGGCCCCAGAGTTCGAGCGCATGCTCAACCGCTCGGGGATCATCCTCCTCAAATATTATTTCTCGGTCAGCAAGAAAGAGCAGATGCGTCGCTTCCAAAAACGGCTCAACGATCCGTTGAAACAGTGGAAGCTCTCGCCGGTCGACCTCGAATCCCAAGACAAGTGGGACGACTACAAGAAGGCCAAGGAGGACATGTTCTTCTACACGTCGACCGCCGATTCGCCATGGGTGATTATCAAGTCCGTCGAGAAAAAGCGCGCTAGAATCAACGCCATCCGCCACTTCCTCGGCCGCTTCAACTACGAGAAGGAATACCCCCACATGCTCGGCGTCGATGAGCGCATCGTGAAGACCGTCACTGAGGAGATCCGACCCGAGGCGTAGGTGATAGCGACCGCGGCGGTTCTCAGCTCGCACGGTCGCTGATTTCGCCAGAAATTGGCCGCATGTCCCACGACTATCGCGATGCCCACCAACGTTCGTCCAAACTCTAGCGAGTTCACCTACCCTACCTGCGGATCGCACGCATTTTGCGCTAGCCAGGCTTGGTTCGCGCTTGCACGCGGCGCTCGCCGGGGTGATTGAGCCGTATGCAATTGCGCGAATTTGCCGAGCGCGTCCTGTTCGCGGACACGCTAGCTGAGAAGCTCACGCCGCCGCCGGCCGACCTAGTCGACGACGTGCCGGGGGCTGCCATCTCCGCGCCCGGAGCTCCCGGCAGACCCGTAGACCTCCTCCTCACCGGCAAGAACGGCGTGCGCGCCCCCTTCCCCGGCGAGCACCGCCTCATCGACGAGGAACAACGCGGGATCCTGATGCATTTTTTTGCCAACCACGAACTGTTAGCGACCGAGCTGATGGCGCTCGTTCTACTCAAGTTTCCGAACGCCCCGAAGGCCTTCCGCAAAGACATCCTCACGACCCTGAAGGAGGAGCAGATCCACACCCAGTGGTATTTGAAACGCATGGCGGACTGCGGCGTCGACTTTGGCGCGTTCCGGTTGAGCGGATTTTTCTGGGATGCGATCTCGACGATGGAGACGCCGCTCGATTATGTCACGCGCCTGAGCCTAACATTCGAACAAGCCAACCTCGATTTCTCAAAACACTACGCCAAGATCCTCACCGAGGCAGGCGACCCCAAGACCGGCAAGATCCTCGATCGCATCTACCGCGACGAGATCGCCCACGTCGGCTACGGCGTGAAGTGGTTCCGGCGCTGGAAAAAAGAGGGAGAGACCGACTGGGAGACCTTCAAGGGCAAGCTCCACTTCCCGCTCTCGCCGAGCCGCGCCAAGGCGCGCAACCTAGAGTTCAACGCGGAGGGCCGCAGGCGCGCCGGCATCGATGATGAATTCATCCGCGAGCTACAGGTCTACAACCGCTCGACCGGGCGCACGCCAAACATTTTCTTCTTCAACCCCGACGCCGAGAACAACATCGCGGGTGTCGCCACTGAGCGAAAATCGACGCTGGAGCTAGCCACCGATCTCGAGATCCTGCTAGCCGCAATCAGCCGCCGCGATGACGTCGCTCTGGTGCGCGAATTGCCGAGCACCGAGCACCTCGCGCATCTCAGCTCGTTAGGCTTCAACCTCCCAGAGTTCGAGAAGCTCGATGGGTGCGGAAAGATCGAGCCCGAGAGCCTGACGCGAACGCGCAAGCTGGCTAGCCTCAAGCCCTGGGCGTGGAGCCCCGGTTCTACCAAGCTGTTCGCCGATATCGAACCAAACCTTACCGTCCAAAAATCGATCCCGTGGGGAAGTGCGCTGCGTTCCGTGTTTTCGAAGGAGTGGGATGCCGAGCGACTGGGTGAGTTGGGGATCGAGCCGGGAGCGATCTGCAAATCAGTCGCGGAAGTAGAGGAAGCTCGCAATCGTTTTGGCAACCCGATCATCGTGAAGGCGCCCTTCGGTGCATCCGGGCAGAAGAACCATCGATTCGAGGCCGGTGACCAGTTGACCGGTTGGGTCGGACGTATCATCAACGCTCAGGGAAGCGTGATCGTCGAGCCCTACTTCAACCGCGTGCTCGACTTCTCGGCGCACTACGATCGCACCGAACAAGGCTTGCGCCTGATCGGGTTCGTACGGCTCGAGAACACACCGCGCGGGCAATTTTTAGCGGCGACCTCCGGCGGTAAATTTGGGCAGAACCTACCGAGTGAATTGGGTCGTTTCCTAGGCCGCGAACGTTCCTTGCAACGGATCTACGCAAATGAGGTGCGTGAGGTGCTTAGTGCGGCACTGGCCGACACTAGCTACTACGGCCCGATCGGCGTCGACGCATTCGCCTACCGCGATGTGGACG
>JBLHKE010000691.1:0-4332 GCA_047619485.1 Verrucomicrobiales bacterium
GGGAGGGGGCGACCGGCAACGATTCCTTCACCTTCACACGCGGCGGCAGCACCTCGACCGTCAACATCACCTACCTACCCGCCGGCCAGTATCTCACTGCAGTGCCTGACATTTTGTTCTTCGAGGGCGGTGGCGACTCGATCGATTTCAACCCGCTGGTCAACGACCAGGGCGGCGGCTACCTGTCTCCTGCATCGATCAGGCCAACGATCAACGGCAGGCGTCCGATCACGTTCTACTTCCGCCACATTTTCGACGCCAGCAATGTCGCAGCGGTCACGGCACTCGATCTCGAACTGCAGCGCGACGATGGCGCAGTCGTCTACCTGAACGGCGTCGAGATAGCGCGTGACAACATGCCTGCCGGGACGATCGACTTCGAGACGCTCGCCCCGGATTCGGTCGGCAGCGGCGACGAGACCAGCTACTTCGACTTCAACGGCATCGCGGCGACACCATTGATAGAGGGGCAAAACGTCATCGCCGTGGAGCTCCACCAGAATTCGGTAACCAGCAGCGACACGGCCTTCGACCTGAGCCTAACAGCGCTGCGCGCAGGTGTGGACACCACCCTCGTCCCGCGCGGCGCAAACTGGCGCTACCTAGACAACGGCAGCGACCAGGGCACTGCTTGGAGGAATGTCGCCTTCGATGATAGCGCGTGGGGATCCGGCGCAGCGAGCTTCGGTTTCGGCGACGGCCGCGAGACGACTGCACTCAGCTCTGGCTTCTCTACTATCAACGTCATCCCCGGCGCCTTGCGCGTCATCAGTGCCACCAACCTCGACCCGTCGAAGGGCTCGCTCGATTTCAGCGAGACGCGGCCGTTTACGATCGACGGCGAGCGCAGCAACGTGCCATCCGGCCTGATGTCGTTCACCCCGGCGGACGGTGCCACCGGTGTCGGCACGGTCGAATACACAGCCGAAGACGGCGCCGGCAACCAGACAACCAGCACGGTCACCATCATCTTGCCACTGGTAGAAATCACCGAACCCACACCCGCCCCTGCGATCCTCGACCTGCGCAACGGTATCCGCCTCAGCGGCATCGCTCACCAAGGCGGTTCCGCACCGCTCTCGGGCGTGGTCGTGCCCAACTGGTCGGTCACTTCGACACCAGTCGGCGGGAAGGTGATCTTCGCAGACCCGAACTCGCTTAACACCACTGCGCACTTTTCGAAACCGGGCGATTACTCGATTCGGCTGAGCGGCGACGACAACGGCTTTGTCACCTGCCAGGAAAGGCTGGTCCGGGTGGTAGATCCAAACGACGACAGTGGCGGCAGCGGCCTGGTCGGTTGGTGGAAGCTCGACGAGAGCAGCGGGACGCCCGTGGCCGATGCATCCGGCAACAGCAACCATGGCTCACGCATCGGGGCGGGATTCACCAGCGGCGTCATCGGCGGCGCGTTCGATTTTGGCGCGAACGTCAGCCAATTCGTCAACCTCGACGCCCGCAGGGACAGTTTTAAAAGTCTCACTCAGGGCACCATCGCCTGCTGGTTTCAGACCAACACCGGCAGCCAGCGAGTGATTTTCGCGGCAGCCGATGGCGGCGACAGCGACCGCGACCTGCGCCTCTACATCGACGGTGGAAAATTGAAATACAAGGTGCGCGGCGACATCGGCACCAGCGAGTCGAGCCTCGCCTCGCTGCAGAACGTCAATGACAACGAGTGGCACCACGCAGCCATCACCGTCGATGCCGCCATGAACGCCACCCTCTACCTCGACGGCGCGGCGGTTACCACTGGCGTGCGCCCGTTCTTCTCTGGCCTGTTCGACATCGACCGGTTGCGCATCGGCCAGACCGTCAACCGCAACAACTCCGTGAACCCTTTCCGTGGGAAGATCGACGACCTGCGCGTCTACCAACGTGCCCTCGGCGAGACGGAGATCGCCGAACTCGCCAGCGCCTCACTCAACCGCGCACCCGTGATCATCCTGACAGACGCCCAACCGGCCACAGGCGGCGCCACCTTCGACCTCGGCCAACTCGCCACATCGGTGGACGATGACGGCCGACCGGATTCCCCCGGTGCGGTCAACCTGAGCTGGGAGAAAATCGCCGGCCCGGGGAGCGTCAGTTTCTCCAGCCCCACCGCGCTCGCCACCAACGCAACATTTTCGACACCGGGCGTCTACACGCTCCAGCTGGCCGCCGGAGATGGTGAGGTCACCAGCGTCGACGACGTCACCATCAGCTACACCGGCGCAGGCCCCGACGTGCCGATTTCGCTCGGTATCGAGGACATCCTTACCCACCAGGACGCGCCCGACCGGCGCATCGATCTCCATGCGACCTTCAACGATGCCCAGGACGCCGACAGTGCGTTGACCTTCGAAATCATCGGTACGCCGGGGGCCTTCGTCAGCGCTTCGTTGGTCGGCAGCAATCCGAGATCCCTCCTCCTCGACTTCGCTGCCTCGGGCGACGGGACGGCGGATCTCACCATCCGCGCCAGAGATTCCGACGGCAACTCGATCGACGCGAGCTTCTCGATTACCGTGCAGAATTTCCAACCCTCCATCGCCGCTCAGTTCTTCAGCCTGCCCGAGGGCAGCCCAGACGGCACGGTCGTCGGCAGCATCGCCGCCAACGATGCCGATGGTGACAATGTTAGTTTCGCCGTGCTCGGGGGCAACACCGGCAGCGCGTTCTCGATCGACCCAGGCTCTGGCCTGATCCGGGTTGCCGACAGCGCTCTGATCGATTTTGAGACGACCCCCGGATACTCCCTGCTGGTCGCCGTCACGGACAGCACCCACCCGCAGTTCGACACGACCGCGGCCATCTCGATCAACCTCACCAACGTCAACGAAGCGCCGGCCATCGACAGCGCGCACATCAGCGCCGCCGAGACCACCGCCGAGGGCAGCGTCATCGGCACGGTCAGCGCCCGCGACCCCGAGGGGCAGCCGCTGGCGCTACAGATCGTCAGTGGCAACGAGTCCGGCACCTTCTCGATCGACCCGGCCGACGGCTTCCTGACGCTCATGGACACCTCGGTTTTCAACCTCACCGCCAACCCGCAATTCCTTCTCACAGTCCGTGCCACCGACAGTGGATCGCCCGCGCTTAGCGACACCGCCGAAATCCGAGTGTCCCCATCCGCCGTGCTCGTCCCGGAGTTTGCCAGCGCCCGTTTCAGGGTGCCTACCTCCTCCGCTGATGACGCGACCTGGATCAATAGAACCTTCGTCGACAGCTCCTGGGCCGCCGGGGACACCGGCATCGGCTACGACACCGCAGACAATTACGACTCCCTGATCAACACCGACATCCAGGGCGAGATCGAAGACATCAATGGCACCGTCTACATCCGCATCCCCTTCAACCTGCCGGATCCGGCTATCTACGGGCAGTTGCTGCTCGACATGAAATACGATGACGGCTTCGTCGCCTACCTGAACGGCACCGAGGTTGCGCGTGCCAACGCACCAGGCTCCCCAGATTGGGATTCGCGCGCCAGCGACGGCCACCCGGATGACGAGGCCGAGGAGTTCGCGCGCTTCGACATCAGCGACCACGTGGGCGTGCTGCGTCTAACCAACACCCTCGCCATCCACGGCATGAACAACTCCAGCGGCAGCTCAGATTTGCTCATCCTCCCACAGCTCACCGCCACCTCCGATCTGCCGATCCCTGCAACAATCTCGCTCGACGGCGCGAGCGCAATCACCGCGGAGTCTGCCACCCTGCGAGCGCGCATCGACGACACCGGTGGCGACGGCCCGGATTGCACCTTCGTCTGGGGGCGTCACGACGCGGGAGATGACGCAGCGGACTGGGATAATCGCACCCCGCTCGGCACCCGCGACGTCGGCTCGGTCACCCGAGCGGTATCTGGCCTCCAGCCCGGCCGCCTCTACTACTTTAACCTGATCGCGCAGAACGGTGGCGGTGCCTCCACCGGCGGCGCGGCTGGCACCTTCACCACGGCGCTCGATTCGCCGATCCCCCTGATCCCCGAAGGGGCGATCGCCCGGGGCCACGTCCCACAGAACGCCACGCTGATCGACAGCCAGTGGCGTGAGCGCGATTTCGATGACGGCAGCTGGCTGAGCGGCGCGCTCGCCGCCGGCTACGAGACTGGGACCGGCTACAACACACTGATCGGTGGCCAGCTCGACTTTGAGGCAGAGATGTTCGAGACCAATGCCACGCTCTACCTGCGCGCCGCTTTCGTCCCCGACGATCCGGCAAGCATCGACCGCCTCACCCTGCGCATGAAGTATGACGACGGCTTCGTCGCCTACCTCAACGGCATCGAAGTCGCCCGCCGCAACGCCTCCCCGGGCATCCCGATTTGGAATTCTAGGGCGTCCG
>JBLHKE010000692.1:0-4321 GCA_047619485.1 Verrucomicrobiales bacterium
AACTGGCGACTGCGCGGCGGTGCCGACTTCGACTTCACCGTTTCCCACAGCCTCGCGCCTGGTGGCCTGCTGGTAGTGGTCGCCTTCGACCCGATCGCTCAACCGCTCGAGACAGCCGCTTTCCGCAGCGCCTACGGCATCGACGCAACCATCCCGCTGGTCGGCCCGTTCACTGACGGTCCGCTCGGCAACGGCACTGGCACGGTGCGCCTGCAACACCCGGATACCCCGCCTGCTGGCGACCCGGGTTTTTACCCGCAGGTCACCGAGGACGAAGTCATCTATTCGAGCGACGCCCCGTGGCCGCCCGATGCCGAAGGCAATGGCGACTCGCTCAACCGCGCCGGCGCTGAACTGTTCGGCAACTTCGCCTCGAGCTGGACGGCAGAATCCCCTACCCCGGGCGGCAAACGCTTGGACTACCAGAACTGGAGTGCCATCTACGGTGTCGGCGCCGGATCCGACGATGACGAGAATGACGGGCTGCCAAACCTGGTCGAGTTCGCCCTCGGACTGAACCCGCTAGTGTCAGACATCGACGCCTTCCCCAGTGTCGTGATTGACGGCGGCGATCTAACATTGACCTATTCGAAGAATTTGCTGCTGAGCGGTATCACCTGCCTAGTCGAGTACTCGACAGACCTGATTACTTGGGACCCGGCGTCTGAGAGTCTCGTTTCATCTTCAAACTACACCGAGGTAGTTAAGGCCAGCGTAACCATCACTCCGAACACCCGGTTGTTCATGCGCTTCGCCGTCGAGAACTGACGCATGCGCAACCTGGGGAGCTGTCTCTAGTTTGCGGCGGCCCCCAACGGGTAGAAGATTAAATCCCCCCAAATCCCCCAAACTTCAGCCGCCCCCGGCGCTGATATCTCCGGAATACGATTGCCAACACCAGTCAGTGAACCCGGCGCACCGAACCGTTGAAAATGTCCATGATAAAGCTCGCCCCTACCCTGACCGCGATCGCCGCCCTCGCCCTGATGGCATCTCCGGCAACGGCCGCCGACCTTGCTCTAGGATCACGGGTTCAGGTCTCGACCGACGGCGTCGATTTCAACATTTCGGTCTTCCCTGGGAAGGCGGGCTACGAGGTCTACAACGTGTTTCCGGTCATCTCGGGGACCTTCGGCGATGGCACAGTGTTGGATTACAGGTTCTTCGATAGCCCCGCTGATGCGCTCAACAGCTATGCCGATGGCGGGGCGGGACTCGTCGGCATGGCCAGCTCTCCGGCGGGGAACATCAACGGCGCTGGTGGAAGCTGGTCAGACCTGTGGACGACGAACGATCCAGGGGTCGATTACAATACGACGCCTAACTATCCCACCACAGTCAACAATTTCGCCAGAACTGCGAACATTTCGGGAACGGTCGACATCTCCGGTCTCGAGTCGGGGACGCTCTACCTCCCGCACGGCACCTTCGCCAGCAACTGGACAGTCAGCCTGACCATGACCGGTGCCGGGCAACCGACCCTCGCGGCCAGCGACAGCCAGGGGATCGGCTCTGGCACGAACTTCGGCTGGATCACCGACTTCAACTTCAACGATGCCGTCCTCTATGACACCATCACCTACAGCTACACCAACGCCGACGCGGACGGCTCGCGCGCGCGTTTCATGGGGGTGATCATCGACGGCACGGCCATCGCGACCACACCGCCCACCGTGGTCAACTCCGCGCCAGCGGACATCGGCCCGACCACCGCCACCATCGGCGGCGAGGTCACCGCGAACGGCGGCGGCAGCCCGGCGGTGACGCTCTACTGGGGCGACAACGACGGTGGCACCAACCCGGGTAATTGGGACAACCCTATCCCCTTCGGTGGCCAGTCTGGCAGCTTCTCCACCGGCATCAGTGGCCTGATACCCGCGACGACCTACTACTTCCGTGCCTTCGCCAGCAATGGTGCTGGCGACGATTGGGCGAACACGACCGCCACCTTTTCCACCGGTGCCCCGCCGGATCCGCCGACGGTGATTAACAACGCCACGTCCGGCGTGACCTTCACCGAGGCAGACATCAACGGCAGCGTCACCGCCACCGGCGGCGAGACGCCCAATGTCACCATCTACTTCGGCGACGACGACGCAGGCACGAACGCTGGCAGCTGGGACGACTCAGTGAGCATCGGCGCGCAGTCTGGCGCCTTCAGCAATAGCCTGTTCGCCCTCACCCACGATACCACCTACTACTACCGCGCCTTCGCGCAAAACTCCGGCGGCTCGAACTGGGCGCCCTCGACGGCCAACTTCACCACCCTCGCCTTCTCGTTACCGACGGTCACCAATACCCCGGCGACCAATATCACCGGCACAGCGGCCCAGGTCGGCGGCGACATCACCTCCACCGGCGGCGACGCCCCGGCGGTCACCATCCACTTCGGCGACAATGACGCAGGCACCAACTCTGGCAGCTGGGACAACTCAGTCGCCCTCGGCGCGCAGAGCGCCGACTTCTCCACCGTGCTCTCCGGCTTGAGCCCGCTCACCATCTACTACTTCCGAGCCAGCGCGCAAAACGCGTCCGGCACCGCATGGGCGAGCTCCACCGTAAGCTTCACCACCCTCGAGGTCAGCGAGCTGGTCATCAACGAGTTCATGGCCGCCAACGACGGCGGCAATACCAACAACCCGAACAGCTGGTTCCCGATCGCCAACCAGATCCCTGGCACCAGCGAGGACTGGATCGAGATCCTCAACACCGGCACCTCGACCCTCGACCTCGGCGGTTGGCACCTCACCGACAACGCCGGCGACCTGAGCAAGTGGACATTCCCTCCGAGCACCAACTTGGGAGCGGGCCAGTTTTTGATCGTCTACGCCTCTAGTAACAGCGCGCCCGATGCCAACGGCAACCTGCACACCAACTTCAAGCTCTCCGCCGGTGGCGAGTACCTCGCCCTCGTCCGCCCGGCCCTCTCCGTCGCCAGCGCCTTCGGTCCCGGCGGCAGCGATTACCCGTCACAGACCGATGACGTCTCCTACGGCCTGCACCCGGCCACCTCCGCCTCGGTCTTCTTCAGTTCGCCGACCCCGGGTGCGGCCAACGACCCGAACGGCCTCGCCAAGGTCGAGGACACCAAGTTCTCGCCCGACCGCGGCTACTACCAGACCGCCATCAACGTAACCATCACCACCGACACGCCCGGCGCGACCATCTACTACACCACCGACGGCATGCCGCCAGTCGATGCCAACGGCAACCCCACCGCCACCGCAATTGCTTACAGCGCCCCGGTCGCGTTAACCCAGACCACCCCGGTGCGCGCTGCCGCGGTTAAGACGGGCTTCGCCCCGACGAACATCGACGCCCATAGCTACATCTTGCTCGACATCGACAATGCCAACGCCGACGGCACCGATACCGCCGGCCTCAACACCCCCTTCCTGCAGCAGACGCAACCGGCTGGCTGGGGCAACCTTTCCTCCGGCGACTTCAACATGGATACGAGGGTAACGAAGGCGACGGCGACTGCCAGCGGCCACACCAGCTCGACCGCGCAGACGATGCTGCAAGGGATGCGCGACATCCCGACCATCTCCATCGCCATGAACCGCGCCGACTTCAGTGGTGGCAACGGCATCTACTCGAATTCCGGCAGCAAGGGCTTCGCCTGGGAGCGAGATTGCTCGGCCGAGTTTATCCCGGCCACCGGCGACACACGCACGGACTGGCAGGAGAACTGTGGCCTGCGCGTCCAGGGCGGCGCCAGTCGTAATTCGGGATCGAGTCCAAAGCATTCGCTCAGCTTCCGCTTCCGCGCCGATTACGGTGTCGGCAAACTGCGCAAAGTGATGTTCCCGGGCTCGGCGGTCGAGGAGTTCAATGTAATCGCCCTGCGCGCTGGCTACAACAACTCGTGGATCCACAGCAGCTCCGGCCAGCGTGAGAAGGGCTCGATGATCCGCGACCAGTGGGTGCGCCAGTCGATGCTCGACATGGGAAGTCCAGCTGCCGGTGAGGGCTTCATGGCGCACATCTTCATCAACGGACTCTACTGGGGCGTCCACAACCTCTGCGAACGCGGCGACGCCTCGCACTACGCGGCACACAACGGCGGCGACGAGGACCTGCTCGACGCCCGCAATGGCTCGCAGTACACCGATGGTAACTCCACCGCTTGGAACCAGATCGCCGGCGTGGTCTCGGGCGGCGACTGGTCGGAAATCCAAGGCGTGATCGATATCGACCAGTACATCGACTACCAGATCATCAACCGCTACGGTGGCAACGCCGACCTGAAGAGCGGCGGCAACTGGCGCGCCGGCGGCGGCGGCCCCTTCCCGGGCGGCCAACCCGAGCTGATGGCGCC
>JBLHKE010000693.1:0-4310 GCA_047619485.1 Verrucomicrobiales bacterium
AACAGCCATTACCCGACGCATCCCGGTCTCGTCTAGGACGATAAAAACGGCGGTAGAACTATCGGGAGATATCGAGAGATCGAAGACATGCTGAAGGCCGGCGGCGAGCAGACGTTCGGTTTGATCGACCAGCGAGACGCTTTTCAGCTCATAATCTAGGCCATCGAAATGCGTATAGAGCAGATGGCCTGCATCAGGGCTTATTACCACCAAGTCCTCCCCGACACCGACGTCACCCGACAGTTCGGAGTTGAGCTTGACGCTCGTCGGAGCTGCACGCCCGGCGCACATCATCAGAAGCAAAAATCCGATCACGGTGCCTACCGTTGGAGCCAGTTTGATCACGCCTTCATTTTAGTCCGCTGACCATCTAATTCAATTAAATACCCGGCATCACTTCCCGATGCGCTTGACCTGCTCTACCAGACCACGGACGTGCTCCCAGCGGCGCACGGCGATGTCGGCCATGAACAGAAATAGAAGGGCCAGGATCGCATACGGCCAGAGTTCGACGAAGCGTGAGACATCGGTGCCGGCGAGAGTGAGATCGCCATCGGGAGAATCGAGGTAGGTGCCACCGGTCTGGGCGCTGGCTTCTTTCAATAGCGTTTCATTGATCCGCCCGGTGGCGACTTCGCCAGAAGGATTGTGGACGTATCCGGCGGAGACCATCTTGGCTCCTTCGCGTGCGCGCACCAGATAGACACCGGCATCGTCGGGGCGGAAGCTGCCAACGTATTTGCCCGAGGCGCGTTGGCTGAACTCCTTGGTCGCGACTAGCTTCATGCTCGAGCCGAGGGCATTGCTGGGAATGAAGTAGATGTCAGCTTCGACCGTCGCGTCGTTCTTGCGCGTGCCGGCATCCTCGAGGAGATCGACGGTGCAGATGGTGTCTTCACCGTCCGTGACAAGGTTGATGTCCATGTTCTGCCCCTGCGGTTGGCGGGCGGTCTCGCGCAGAATCTGCGCCCAGAGCTGACTGTATCCTCCGCCCCACTGGCTGATCCAGAGCGAGGCCCAGCGCGATTTACAATCGGAGGTGAAGGCGGTGACCTTGCCCAAACCGAAACGCCAGTGTGCCAGCAGCGGATCGCCGAGATCGGTGACCAGCGGGATCTGCGAGGTCGCCTTACGGTTGGTTTTAACGTAGCCGAGCAGTGGTGGCGGCTTAAATTCGGTCCAATTCTTGAGCATCGGATGCGATTCGACCTGCTGCGGGTTGAAGGCTTCCTCGCGGATCATGCGCCCGGTGTGGACCATGGTGTCCTGGGTGAAAATACGGGTGATCGAGGCGGGATCCATTGTCTGGTAGGATTGGCCACCGCCTGCCGCAGCGATCGCTTGCAACAACGGCACCTGCGCGCCGCCGCCGACCGCGACCGTGGAAATGGTGATGCCCTCGGCACGACACTGCGCCGCCAGCGCTTCGTAGCCACTGCCCGAGGTGTGGCCATCGGTTAGCACGATCATGTGTTTGATGCGCGCCTTGACCCTACCCATCGCCGCCCGAGCATTCTCCATGCCTGGGTAGACGTTGGTGCCCCCACCTGAGGTGAGCGCTGATATCTGGCTAGCGATGGTCGCCTTGGCCGAGGCCTTGGTCATCGGCACGACGACGTGCGCGTTGGAATCGAAGGCGACGACGGTGATGAAATCGTTCTTGTTGAGAATTTCGGAAGTCGCAATAGCGGCCGATTTGCACAGCTGGATCTTCTGCCCGCTCATCGAACCCGAGCGGTCGATGACCAGCGCGAGCGCAGAGGATTGCTGCACCTCCTGGTCGGGTGCCTTGAGCTTCACGGGAAGAACCTCCTCGATCGGGGTTCGGTAGTAGCCGCCGACACCGAAGGAATTCATTCCACCGATCATGACGAAACCTCCGCCAAGTTCACCGACATAGTCACGGATCGCCGCCATGCTAGCTTCGCCAACTTTATGCGCAGCGACATCGGAGAGGATGATGCCATCGTAGCCAGAGAGTTCCGCAAGCGACTGCGGCATCGATTCGGGAGGTCGATACTGCAGCCGGATGCCCTCCTTCGCCATCGCATCGGTGAGGTAGTGCTGCTCAGCCGGCTCGCCCTCGATGTAGAGGAGTAGCGGTTTGCCGCGCACGTCGACGATGGTGAGCGCCTCGTTGTTCTCCGGGATGCTGTCGCCCTCGAAGCCCTCGACGATGGCACGGTAGTTGTAGATATTGCGCTGGTCTGGCGCGCGCTGGAAGGTCACCGTCTTGTCGATCCCGACCTCGAGTTCGAGCGGCTGGCTCTCGACCATCAAACCGTTCTCGAACAGCTTGATCGTGCCCTTGCCGGCGATCGAGCTCTCGATGTTGGCGTAGATCTCCAAGCTCGCCCCCTCGTTGAGCCGCGACTGGCTGCTGCGCAGTTCAGTGACGCGGACGTCGGCACGCTTCTCGCCGCCGACGCCGAGCGCGTGGAAGGTCATGCCACCGATCGCGGCCTCGCGGGTGGCCTTTTTCAAATCGCCGCGTGTCTCCTGCCCATCCCCCACATAGATCACGTGACGTGCCACCCCTGACGGGAACAGCCCCTGCGAGAGCGTCACCGCAGCGGACAGGTTCGATTGTGAGCCCTGGCGTTCCATGATGTCGAGGTCGGGTTCGAGATCGAATCCCTTGGTCGTCGGCGAGCTGAGCACCTCCCCTTCCCGACCGACCGCGACGTATCCGATTGGAACACTGTTAGGAATCTTTTTACGTAACGCCTCAGCCTGTGAGTAGACCTCGCGGATGCCGTCCTCACCCTGCGAACGCGAGTGGTCGAGGACGAACACCACCGCCTGGCGGTTGCTCTTCACCACCCAGGCTGGCGAGGCCAATGCGACCAGCGCAAAGATCACTAGCAGAGCCCGGATCGTGAGCAGCACCCGCCGCCGTGCCATCGGCATCGGATGGTTGCTGAAGGCGTCCGAAAAGAACAACAAGCCGAGTGCTGGCAGGATCAGGAGCAAGAGGTATGGTGAGTCCCAATCCATATTAGTAGACCGAATGACGGTGGAAGAGGTAGCTCTCGACGATCAGTACGATCAGGATCAGCCAGAGAAACAGCCAGGTGATATCGCCACGGAACAGCGGTTTTCGGGTTGGGGTGACCTTGGTCGCGACCGGCACAGCGGCTTCGGTTTCGATCAGTTTAGGGAAATCGGTCTCGTGGGTGGACAACAGCAAGGAGCTCCCCTGCTTGCCATCGGAAGTCTCCCACAGGCCGATGCGATCGAGCTCTACGAGGGTGCCAGCGAGTTCCTGTTCCGACTCGGTCGGCTCGCCAGCGTCGAGCTGCGTCCAGCCGAGGCGTCCACCATTTGTCTCCAGTAGACTGCCGGTGCGCAGGGTTTCCATCTGCGCCTCGGCGGTGGCATCTTCCGCACACCAGAAAATGGCGTTGCCCAGCAGTAGTGGGTAGGAGGCCATCAGCGGGAGCTTCTCCGACTGCATCGGCGAAAACCCGAGGATCACCAGTCGTTGCCCCCCGACTTCACCGGCAGCGAGCACCGGTTCGTCACCGGCAAACCACAGCGGCTCAAGCGAACCGCTGGTATCAAGCACCGCCGTCTGGGTGAGCATGAGACGGGTGTTCGAGACGCGGAACAGGACCGGGTGCTCGGGATTTGAAACGCGTAACTTTTCGTGCGGGATGCCGTTCTTCAACGCGACCGCGCGCACCGGTCCGCCAGCACCGGGCGGGTTGAGGACGACCGCCGGTCGGTCGGTTGGCCAGTTTTCTGGAAGGTAGTTGTCGAAGAGAAACACATCGATGCCCTCGCTAGGCGGGACCTTATCTGCGGTGGTCGGGTAGACGTCGAGCGTGCCCTCCTCCGCGAGTGCCTGGAGGGCGAGGATGGTGAACGGGTCTGCCGACTCATCATCCTTAGAGACGTAGACCACCACGGTCGGTCGACTTTCCGGGAGGCGAACGACCACCGAGTTGTCGAGTTCGAAACAATCGGCACCGAGCCCGGTGAGGCGCAGCTCGAGCAGCTGTCCGGTGGCCGCCCCTTTGATCGGCATGACCAAGGCGTGCTTCTCGCCGGGTTCGAGGTCGATGGTGCGCGGCGTATCTGCCCACGAGCCAGCGATGAATGTCTCGAGCGTGACCTCGACCGCAGCAGGTGCCGAGGAACTGCAGGCGACTTCGATGAAGGCCTCGTATTCGTTGCTGACGAGGGGGATTTTGCGGATCTCAAAAGCGGTGATACCGACGTTGGTCGCATCGGGGAGCGCGACATCGATTTCTGCGAGGCGCACACCTGCAGGGAGATCGTCGGCTGGGGAAGCTGGCAGGATCTCG
>JBLHKE010000694.1:0-4307 GCA_047619485.1 Verrucomicrobiales bacterium
TCCTTGTAGGCCTCGTTCTTCTGCGTGCGGGTGAAAATCTCGTGCGCCTCCTTCAACTGGCCGCGCTGCACTGCGATGTCGCCATACGCGATTTCGAGGTTCACCTTTTCGGTGGGCGAAAGGGGAGTGGTCGCCTCGCCGGCCCACGCCAGCAGTGCTTTGATCAACTCCTCCTGGCGAGCGTCGTCGCGGCTGTAGACCACTCGCTGCAGCGCCCACATCAGGTAGGGCACCGCAAGCTCGCGGTGCACCGCTACCAGCTGTTCCCAGCTCTCATCGAGCAGGCCGCTGGCGCTGTCTTCGTTGCCGGTGAGCCAGTCAGCCTGAGAACGATAAATCGGGTAGGACGGGGCGGATTTCGCGACCGGGATCACCACCAGCCCCATCTTCATCGCCGCCTTGCCGCGGATCGATTTGAACAGCGGGATATCGACCTCGCGCACGTAATAGGTATGTCCGCGATGCCGCGCGATGGCGTCTAATCCGGCCAGGGCCAGGGCGCTCGCTGCTGAAGGATGCTCGTCGACCAGCGCGATGGTCAGGGCTTTGACTTCGGTAAAGCTGCGCACATTGGCGTTCACATGGCGCCAGAAATACGGTGCCGTGCGGTGCAGTAGGTCTGGATCTGGTGTCTTCGTGGCCACGTCGATAAGGCGGTTGCCGAAGTTGATCGCTACCGGTGCCGCCTTGAGCTGATCGATGAGCTGCAGGCCGAGTTCTAACACCTCGGGGTAGCCTAGCACTGATGGGTCAAGCGCAGCCAGGTTTTCCAGCGCCACCGCCGGGAGCCCGACGCGCAGCGGCGCTTTGCGCAAGCCGTCGATCGTCGATTGCAATGCGGCAGTTGCCGCAGCCACGTCGGTCTTTGCCGCCTCTGCAGCCGCTGCTGCGGCCGCGTCCGGATCTGCTTTCGCGGCCTCATCGCGCTTGTTTTTCTCCTCCGCGGTCTCTGCCTCTCTCTCGAGCGCGAGCAGATCTTTGCACACCAACTCCGGGTCAGCAGCATCGATCCAAACCGCCTGCGCTGGCGTCATCGCGTCTTTCTTGAACCACTGGCGCGCTGCGTAATGCGTCTCGTACGGCATCGTCTTCCAGAGTGGCGATTTGAATAGTGCCTGCATTAGTTTGACCTGCTCCGCGTTGTCCTCCGGATACTGCATGTTGATCCAGGCCATTATCTGCCACAGTTCCAGCTTGTTCTGTTTGAGCCCATCCGTCACCGACTTGCGCATGGCGGCTTCGAGCGGGTGTGGCTGGCACTTTAGCGGGTAGCGCTTCTTCAGATCGTCCACCTTGCCACCCGCATGCCGCTGGGCCAGGTAGAGGATCCCCGGCGCATAGCTGGAGACGTTCACACGGTTAGACGCTTCTATTTCCACCCAGATCGGATCCGCGCCGGATATTCCAGCCGCCATCGCGTCGCGGGCAAGTATCTGTGCCTCCGGACTCGAATCCCGGAGCAATTCAGGAATCATCTCGGGCGTGATTAGCAGGACGGCCTTGAGTTGTCCGACCACGCCGGGGATCTTCGGCTGGCGGGAGCGGTAGTCGGCCCAGAGTTTTTTGAACAGTGCTAGGCGCTGTGCTGGGGCGGCGTCCTTTGTAGGGGTGGCGGCCTTGATGTTGGCGGCGAGCGCTTTGGATTTCGCGATCTCCTGGTCGCGCCTCGCGGAATCGCCGGGCCTGCCAGCGTAGTGCCAGAGCTGATCTGCGTAACGGCTATCCAACTCCGCGGCCCCGAGACGCCAGGCCTCGGAGCCAAGGAGGGCGGCGATCATCTTATCGAGATCCTTCTCTGCGCCACCAGTTGCGATGGCGCGGACGAGTGAGGCTTCCGGATGCGGGTTGCCGGCAATTTGCGGTGCAAGCGCCTTTGCCTCCTCGGGCGTGAGTTTGTTCCACGGCTTCTCCAGCAAGAGCACTCCGGTGCGGCTGTTGGTCAGCTTCGGATTGGCCGCTACGTAATCGCGAACTGCCTTCACCTGCAATGGGCGCACGAACTTATCTTGGAAATAGCCATCGTGCCAGGACCCCAGCAGGTCGGCGAGTTGCAGCGGTGTCAATTTCGCGGCGGCGGCCACCACCGGCGCCATCTTTGCGTCGATTTCATGCGGCCAGTACTTCGCCGGGTCGTTGCGGTAGTATTGTCCATTGCCACCCCCGGCCCAGCCGGATTGCACCCATTGGGCATTGCTCGGATATTTTGAAAGCAGCGCCGTGGCCTCGGCGATGGGCGGGGCGATGCCTTCACCTAAATCGATCTCTGCCTCATCTACCGCTGCATCTTTTTTCGGCTTCTTACCGCGCTGGCTGCCGTCTCCGCCAATCCGTGACAGGTTGTATTCCCTGACCGAGACCGCCCAGTCGAGTTGCAGCGCCAGTTCCTTGTCAAAAGTGATCGCGGCGGACAACTGCTTGTAAGCATCAACCAGTTCTGCGCTCACCGGAACCGTGCGCCCACGCTCGAGGTAGGAATCCACCTCGCCGAGCAGCCAGCGGAAGTAATCGCTGTAGTAGGTCTCCAGCACTTCATCGGGCAGTCCGGCTTTGATGCAGGCGTGCAGACGCTTTGCCACTGCCAAGGCATCCTGGCGGCGAGTCGCCTGATCGAGGAACCACTGATCGAACTGTCGCGCAGCAGGATTGACCGCAAGCCGATCGCCGTCGCTACGACCGAAGGAGAAGGCGCCCGCGGTGTCGTTGAGCTGATCCCTGAGCAGCGCGTGGATCGCGATCACCGCCACGCCGGTAGTGTCTGACTTGGGGTCTGCCTTCTTCAAATACTGCTGGTAGAGTGCCGCCGCGGCGCGCGCATCGCCGCTCAACTCCGCACATCGCGCTGCGTAGTAGAGTAGCATCGCATCTTCCGACAGGTTTTGCCGCAGCCACTTCTGCGCCTCGGCGAAGGCCTGCGTCGGCTTGCTCTCGTCGAGCCCCGATTTGAGCAGATCGACAATCGCCGCTTCCGGCTGCGTCGAGACCGCGCCGGACATCGCCGCGCGCTGTTCGTCAAAGCTGGCAGCAGGCGCGAACAGTGATGAAAAGAACAGAACCACGAATGTACACGAATAGACACGAATGGCTGGCAACCACCAGCTCACCCTTTTAAAATATTCGTGTCTGTTTAACCTCACTCTGATCGGTTCTGCAGTATGGCTTTGCATTTTGTATACGCTATCGCGTCTGGCAGTGTGTCCATTCGTGGTTCCCTTATTCAGTAGCTCCCGCCTCGGCTTCCAGCCCCGCCAATTTCTTGCGCGCTTCGCCGACGTGTTTGCTCGTCGGGTAGTCGAAGATCAGCTGCCGTAGTTTCGCCTTGGCAGTGGCGTTGTCGCCCATGCGGTATCCGACGTTCGCCCAGAGCAATAGCATCTCGTCGAGGAACGCCGCGTCGGGGTAATCGCTAAACACGCTCTCTAACAAATCTGCCGCTTGCGCGAAGGCTTCGGTGTCGACGTGGTGACGCACCACCCGACCGAGGGCATCGGCCGCGTAGGAACTCTCGGGGTATTTTTGGTAGGTCGCCCGGTAGGCGGCGATAGCCGGGCTCATCGCGTTCTGCAAGGCGGTCGACTTCGACAGGCCGGCCTTGCCCCACTTGCTATTGTGCGCGTCGGCGTCCTCGATCGCTGCCTCGGCACGCTTCTGCAAGGTTCCGCCGATGCGGAACTGCGCCTCGGCGGCGGAGATCGGGTTCTCCAGTTCCAGCACACGCGCGTAGACATCGACCGCTTTCTCGAACTCCCCACGATCAGACAAGCTGCGGCCGAGAGTCATCAGCGCCTGATCCGCGAGAACCGATTCGGGATACAGCCGGTTGAAGGCCAGGCAGGTTGCGGTGGCCGCGTCGAAATCATCCTTCAGCAGTTCGCTCTCCCACTTTAAGCGGAAGGCGTTCTCAACCAGATCGCCAGGGAGTTTCTTCCGGTTCACAATGATCGGGTCGACTTTAGCGAGCGCGTCCTTGGCGCGCATGGTCGCGCGTTGGTCGAGCCCCATGTCTTTGTAGATGCCGCCCAAGCCCGCCAGCGCCTCGGCCTCGACCGAGCCCTTGCGAGCTTTGAGCAATTCTTCGAAAACCACATACTGATCGGCAGTCACACCTGAATTCACCGATCCGGAAACCTTGATCCGCGACTCGCTCTCGCGCGGCTCGTCACCGTAGAGGTGCACCACGTCGGTGTATTTGACCGATAGCTCGTCGAGCTCGTCGCAGTGCAAAATTCCATCCGTCAGGTTCGGGGCGACGCCGTCCTCGCTTGGCGCGAGCTGGATCTTGCCGATGAACATGCCGCTGCGCATCTCAG
>JBLHKE010000695.1:0-4290 GCA_047619485.1 Verrucomicrobiales bacterium
AAATCTGATTACCCCAAACCACCGGGCAAGACGCCGGAGGAACTGGAGCCGATCGATCCCGCACCGATCGAGGATCCGGAGAACGAGGTGCCGGAAGTGATCCGGATCGAACCGATCGAACCGGAGGATCTTCCTGGCGTGGATGAGCCGTAGGCTGCTCGAGGACTAGATTTCGTTGACCCAATTTACCACGGTCTCGACCATCTCGTCGCGGTGGGCGGGTTCGTTGAAGCTGTGGTCGGCGCCGCCGATGACGTGTAGTTGCTTCGGCTCGTTGGCCTCTGCGTAGATGTCGTTCGAATCTTGGATGAGTACGACGTCATCTTCGGTGCCGTGCACCAGGAGCCACGGGATGCTGATCTCGCTGCCCGTGTCGACGATCGTCCCGACTGCCGCCATGTCGTCCATGTAGGTTCGCGTCAGTGGACAATCCTTCTCTTCCCACATGAAGCCAGATTTCTCTTCTCCGAACTCTGTCTCGGCGAATTTTTCGCAGTCGACCATTCCGGCCAGCGATACCAGTCCGCGCAGGCGATCGTCCTGCGCCGCCGTGATCACGCCAACGGCGCCGCCCATGCTGTGCCCGGTGTAGTAGAGGATGCCGCCCTCTTCGCTGGTCGCATTGATGACCGCGTTCAGGTCGGTGACTTCCTTGGTGATCGTGCAGTTACCGAAGGTTCCCTCGGATTCGCCATTGCCGGCGAACGAGAAACGCAGCGCGTTGACGCCGTTGGAGGCGAGTCCTTCAGCAAGCGCCACTAGGTGGGCGCGGTCTTTGTTGCCGGTGACCCCGTGGCCGATCAGCATCGTTGCAGAGGCTGATTCGCCACCGCTGTGGAAGGTGTAGTCAATTTTTTCGCCCTGGGCGTTTCGGATTTCGGTCTGCATAGAAAAGAGTGTGAGTGATTTTGTGGAATGTTAGGAGAAATCAACGCCCGCCGTCTTCCCACTTGCTGACGCGGTCGTTGGTGAAATGAACGACGCCGGCAGTGTACGGGACGTAGGTGATGGTCGGGCCGTAGTCGTAGAAACCGCCGTGGTCGCAGCTACCGTAGCGGGAGTAGCCGCTGCCGAAACCGATGTTGACGTTGTTGGTCCAGACCGGCGTCTGGGCTGTGTAGGTCCAGCGCTCGGTCGAGGCGTTACCGGAGCCACCCTTGGAGACCGAGTGTGGTTTGCCCCAGGAGAGGTAGACGGCGTCTTGCGTCATGCCGGTGCGGATCTTGCCCTGCGCGACCATGGCTTTGTCTTTCGAGGTGAGACTGCCGTAGCGCGCAGGCGATTCCTCGATCCGCGCTTCTGGGGTGCTCGGCGTGCAGCTGGCGAACAGGCTCGCGAACAGGGAGAGAACGGCGAGTTTCACTGGGAGTTTCATGATGTGCAGAGGTTAGGGATGGGAGGTTGTCAAAGGCCGACGCCGGGTTCACTATACGGCTAATCCGACAATATCAACACCTCACGGAACGCTGCGTGTGTGCCGTCAGAAACTATTTTTCACGATGCAAGACCGTTTTGGACATCTCATTTCCTATTTGCGCGTTTCGGTAACGGATCGTTGCAATGAACGCTGCCAGTACTGCATGCCGGACGAGTTGCAGGAATGGCTGCCGCGCGGTGGCATCCTCAGCTACGAGGAAATCGAGAGAATCATCGGCGTCGGCGTCGGGCTCGGGATCAAGAAACTGCGCATCACTGGCGGTGAGCCACTGACACGCCGTGACGTGCTGCCATTCTTGCGCAGGCTGTGTGCGATGGACGGCATTGAGGACTTGGGCATTTCTACCAATGGGACGCTCTTGGCGAATGCCCCAAAAGACGGTGGTGCTGATACGGTGGCGCGGCACCTGGTCGAGAGCGGGGTGCGCTCGGCGAACATTTCACTCGATACGCTCGACCGCGAGGCCTACGCGAAGACGACGGGGCGCGACTACCTGCCACGCGTGATTGACGGCATCGATGCTGCCATCGATGCGGGCATGCCGGCGGTGAAGATTAATGCGGTGTTGATGAAGGGTCGCAATGACGATGGCCTGCTGGACATGATCGAGTTCGCGCGTGGTCGCGGGCTCCTGTTGCGCTTCATCGAGCTGATGCCGGTGAGCCGGACGGACGTGTTGACCGAGGAGAATTTTTTGTCGGCCGGGCTCGCGAAAAAGATGATCGAGGAGCAACTTGGCGAGCTCAAGCCGCGACCAGATTTCAAGACCAATGGCCCTTCGAGTTACTTCGAAGTCGCAGCTACCGGGCAGCTGATCGGGTTCATCGGCGCAATGACCAACCTCCACTTCTGCGAGAGTTGCAACAAGCTGCGCCTGACCTGCGATGGCAAACTCCGCCCCTGTCTCGGCAGCCACCTTGAGTTCGACTTGATGGAAGTGCTGCGCGATCCCGCGACGAGCGATGAGCAGTTGGCAGAGTTCTTCAGAGGGGTGGTCGCGCGCAAGCCGGAGGCACACGAGTTTCGCGAAAATTACCAGCCCGGGCGACGCATGATTGCCATCGGGGGATAGCTGATGGAAAAACGATTCACGCACCTCGATGAGAGCGGCACTGCATCGATGGTCGATGTCTCGGACAAGGCGGTTTCGCGCCGCGAGGCAGTCGCATCCGCATTCATACGCCTCGGCCGTGAAACGCTTGCGCTGATCGCCGCCGACGGGATGAAGAAGGGCGATGTGCTGGGGGTGGCGCGCATTGCGGGAATTGGTGCGGCGAAGCAGACCCAGCATCTGATCCCGCTGTGCCACCAACTGCCGCTGTCCAAGGTAGGGGTCGAGTTTGACGTGGGTGAAGACGGGATCCTGGTAACCTGTCTTGCCCGGACAACGGCGCAGACCGGGGTCGAGATGGAGGCGCTGACGGGGGCGAGTGTGGCGGCTTTGACGATTTATGACATGTGCAAGGCGGTCGACAAGGAGATGGTGATCGGGGAGGTGAAGCTTTTATCAAAAACCAAACAACCCATCGAATGAACGTCGGCATCATCACCATTTCAGATCGCGCCTCAGCTGGAGAATACGAAGACGAGGGCGGTCCCGCGCTACGCGCGGAAGCGGAGAAACGCAGTTGGTCAGTTCTGGCAGAGGCGATCGTTCCCGACGACGTGGGGCGGATTCAAGAAACGGTGAAATCATTCGCGGCCCAAGGCTGCGGATTGATCCTGACGACTGGCGGGACGGGTCTGGCAACGCGCGATGTGACGCCGGAAGCAATCCGCGAAATCATGCGCATCGAGGTGCCTGGTTTTGGTGAAATCATGCGCATGAAGAGCTTCGAGATCACGCCGAACGCGGTGTTGTCGCGCGGCCTAGCAGCGGTGGTTGATGATGCGCTGGTGGTGACCCTGCCAGGGAAACCGACCGGCGCGGTTGAGTGCTTGGGATTCATCGAGGGCGCGCTGCCGCACGCCGTGAAGGTGGTGCGCAAGGAGAAGACGAGTTGCTAGGAGCCTGTCGGACTTAGAGGATTCGAGCAAAACGTTTTAGAATTCCGATCCAGATCCGTTTGCTGGGGAGGATTTAAATGGATTTAATGACGATTCAGCGGGCGGATCTGGGCGAATTCTAAAATGATTCTTGCCGGAGCGGGTAAGTCCGACAGGCTCCTAGGAGCCTGCATTCTTTGAAGAATGCCCTTGTCCATGATAGATTTACCGTGCTCGCTGGAAACATTTGTGCATTTGTCCCATTGCACTGTGATGATGCACGAGGCACCACGACAATATGACTAGTGGGCACCTCCGGAAACCTGCTGTGGAAATGGGGCGCAGAGAAAATTCCCGCTGGCGAGGCGATAAACGCTAAGCTATCCGGTGATAGTGGGCGCTTTAGCAACGAAGACAGCGGGGATTTTATCAAGCTCCAGCCCGCATGAGGTTTTCGGAGGTGCCCTAGCATGTTCAGCCTAATGCGTGCGGCGAAAGGCAAGCTCTCGCTAGCTGCTGACGGCGCTAGCTCGCTTTAGGAGCGACAGATCGCAGCGACCTTTGTAGTCGACCGTTGTCTTCAAGTAAGTCCCGAGACACGCTTCCCGCTCATCGATGGTGTAGACGTTCTCATACACACCCCACAGCCGCTCGCACAGCTCGGTGGGCAAATCTAGATCGAAGTCCTCCGCGAATTGCCCGATACGATCGATGCTCTGCAACACGTCTGGGCTGCGCCTCGCCTCTAGGCGCGCAATGTAGCCCTCGTTAAGGAAAATCTCACGCTCGAGGAAGGAACGCTCAGCCCGTGCGGTGATCAAACAATCGGTCACGGCTCCGTCTTGATAAGTTGCGGCGACGGAACA
>JBLHKE010000696.1:0-4285 GCA_047619485.1 Verrucomicrobiales bacterium
AAAATCCCCGCTGTCTTCGTTGCTAAAGCGCCCACTATCACCAGATAGCTTAGCGTTTATCGCCTCGCCAGCGGGAATTTTCTCTGCGCCCCATTTCCACAGCAGGTTTCCGGAGGTGCCCTTGAGGTTGTTGAGGCCGCTAGATAATATTGCAAAATGAGTGATATCGATCCTTATGCAGCACCACAAACAGACTTTTCAACTCCCGTACAGGATTACTCGGCACTCGCCAACAGGGCTTCAGGTGGCCTGCGTTTTGCGAACCTCATCATCGATTACTTCGCCCAGGCGGCTGTCGGTTTTGTCGTGGGGCTCGGGCTGGGGATCGCTGGGGTTCTTAATCCGATGACACCGAACCCGCTGCTCGAGGTGGGGATTGGGCTCGGGGTGCTCGTCGGCTATTACACGGTGATGGAAGGTGTTTTTGGGGTTACCATCGGGAAATTGATCACGCGCACCAAGGTGGTTACTGAGGATGGCAGCAAGCCCGGTTTCGGCATGGCGCTGGGGCGCTCTCTCTGCCGGATGATCCCGTTCGAGGCTTTCTCGTTCCTCGGTAGGGAGTCGCGTGGCTGGCACGACTCGATCACCAAGAGCTACGTCGTGAAGATGTGAGCTAGATCTAACGCGACTCTACCATCGTCCCCTCGACAACGCCGAGGCGTGATTCGAGATTCAGGCGTGTGAATAATTCGGCGGCTGGCGTCTGGCCACTCAGTAGCTTGGCGTAGGCGTCGATCAATTCCTTCGTACCTGCAGCGTCCTCGCGCAGCAGTTCCAAGCGGAACCTCGAGGCGCCAGCTTCGCGCAGCGTGTTGAAGAAGCGCGCACCGGTTTGCGCCTGGCCACGGAACAGTGTGTTGCGGCAGCCGACGTCTGCCTTGAGCGTGTGCAGCTGGCCGACGCGATCGCGCATCTGGACATCGTGTTTTTCGCAAGGGCGGCCACAGTTGGTGGCGTCGGTGCCCTCTGACATAAAGGTGCAGAAGACGCAGTGCTCCATGTGAAACATCGGCATGTGTTGGTGCAGGGTGACCTCGAACCAGGCCGGGGGAGCTGCGCGCAATAAACCTAACACTTGCTCAATGTTGAGATCGTAGCTGACGGTCAACAGGTCGAGGCCACGGGTCTTGAAAAAATCCGCCGTGATCGGATTGGCGACGTTGAGCGAAAAATCCCCGACCAGTTCCAGGTCGGTTTTGGAAAAGTAGTCAATCGCCCCCAAGTTCCTCACCAGCACCCCGTCGGGAACGGCTCGCTCGATGATTTTGAAATAACCCGCCTCACCCGCTTTTTGAATCCTCGGCGTCGCTAGGAAAATTCGCGTGCCGGCTCCAGATTCACGCACCAGTGCGACCGCTTCTTTGTATAGGCGAATGTCTTCGAAGTCGCAGTAGACGACGCCGACGCTGCCGCAGCAGGCCTCGAGTTGCTCCAAATTCCGGCACAACACGGTCAGTTCCACCTCGGACTGATCCTCGCTCCTCGCAGGCAGAAGTTGCTTCCACTCACCGCATTCAACGACGATCGGCGCCGCGGTTCCGACCTCGATCTGCGCGACCAGTTCGCGCCGCATGCGGTTCAACTCGCTCATCGGCAGCATGACTTCACCTTCGAGTCGATTGGTCACCGATCCCAATTCGAATGGCGTCTCCCCTAGCCTGCCCAATTGTTTTTCCAGCACTTCCGCGCCCAGTGGTCGTTTCTGAGCGACCTCCAGCGGCATCTCCGAACTCACGCTGGTCGTGGATCCCAAAACGCTCAAAACCATGGGTTCCCCCGCTCGGCCAGCGACCTCAAAATCGAGTGCCTGGCGCTTCTTCTCCAGTTTACCGGAATAGCTCTTCCGCAAGGCCTTATCCAGCGCCGGGTCGGACGTCTTCCAAACCTTGGCACCGATCGGGATCTGTCGGGTGTCGAACCTTCCCCGCTGCAACCCGAGTTGCGTGCCGTGCACCTCGAACACAAATCCGCCCTCTTCATGATCCGTGTCGCCACCAGTGTCGAACACGATCCCGTCCCCTGGTTTCACGTCAGTCAGCAGTTTATCGACCGCCACCCAATCGGCTCCGGTGTCATCGACCTCACCGATGTAGGCACCGCGCTTCTTACCGAAACGACCGTGGGTCAATCGCGGGTGGTTGGTCCCTTCGAGCCAGCCACTGCTGAGCCCGCGTGAGAAGGTCATCTCCAGGGCGTAACGATCTTCGTCCGACGCCTTCTGTGGCTGGTTCGCCAGCGCGGCGTCGATCGCCTTGCGGTAGACTTGCGTGACCCCAGCCACATACTCCGGTGATTTCAACCGTCCCTCGATCTTAAAACTAACCACGCCGTTCTCGAGCAACTCGGGGATCTGATCCACGGCGGCCAAATCTTGCGGCGAGAGCAGGTAACGTTTGTCGGCCATGTCGAACTCTTCCCCATCGACGACCAATTCGTAGGGCATGCGGCAAGCCTGAGCGCACTCACCGCGGTTGGCGCTGCGTTGCCCGAGGGCTTCGCTGGTGAGGCACTGGCCGGAGTAGGCGACGCACAGTGCGCCGTGGACAAACACTTCGAGTGGGACGCTGCCGTCGAAGCGCTTGAGCTCCCGCAGTGAAAGCTCCCGCGCCAACACGGCGCGTTCGAGGTGGAATTCGCGATCGAGGAACGCGAGCCCCTCGGGTGACGAAATCGTCATCTGCGTTGAGGCGTGCAATTCGATGCCTGGAGCGATCGCACGCACCATTTTGGCGAGACCGAGATCTTGGACGATCACCGCATCGACGCCAGCGTTGGCCATCAGGCGGATCTGATCGGCCGCTGCCTCGAGTTCATCGGTGAAAACTAGCACGTTGAACGCGACGAAGCCGCGAACGCCGTGTTCGTGCAGGAATTTCATCAGTTCCGGCAGGTCGGTTTCAGTGAAATTATCGGCGCGCATCCTAGCATTGAAGCGCGGCAAGCCGAAATAGATCGCATCGGCGCCATTGGCGACCGCTGCCCGTGCGCATTCCCAATTTCCCGCAGGGGACAGCAGTTCGGCTTGGATAGGTGGATTCACAGGCCGACGCTACACCGCTGCGCAACTTTCGCCAGCCTCGTGGGTTTACTCGCCATAAGAATGTTGCTAAAACTGGCCACCGCCAATTCTGGTGCCCCGCTCCTGATCATGGATTTGCCAATAGAGGAGGCTGCTCCCATACCCGAAATCGCCACCCCGCCAGGTGAAGCGATCGAAAGCGCGGGTAATGATTTGGACGAGAACGCGCGCAGCATTGCGCTGATGTCACGGGTGAAAACTGGAGACACGCAGGCGTTCGAGCAACTGGTAGTCATCCATCAGGGCGCGGTTATCGGTACCGTTGCGAAGATGCTCGGTGATGCGACCGAGGCGCACGATGTCGCGCAGCAGGTGTTTATCCGGGTTTGGAAATCAGCGCCGCGCTACGAGCCGAAGGCGAAGTTTACGACCTGGTTGTACACCATCACCCGCAACCTGGTTTTCAATGAGTCGCGGCGCAGGAGCCGGCGGCAGTTGGTTTCGTCGGACGAGCGCGAGGAGGAGTTCCACCTGCAGCTGGTGGACGAGGGTGCGCGCGGGCCGAGCGAGGACCTTGAGAAGAAGGAGCTGATGCAGGCGATCGATGATGCGATCCAATCACTCCCTGAAAAACAGCGCATGGCGGTCGTGCTGCGGCGCTACGAGGGTTTGCCGTATGATGAGATCGCCAAGGTGTTGAAGACCTCGGTGTCGTCGGTGAAGAGCCTGCTATTCAGAGCGCGGACGCAGCTGAAGGTCGAGCTGGCGAAGCATTTGGCCGATGAGTCGTGATGCCAGTAGTCCGATGCGCCGACGACCGACAAGAGGTTAGCAGTGAGACAGGACGGATGCTTCAGGAAGGCCTGAATACCTCACTCAAGGGCACCTCCGGAAACCTGCTGTGGAAATGGGGCGCAGCGAAAATTCCCGCTGGCGAGGCGATAAACGCTAAGCGATCTGGTGATAGTGGGCGCTTTAGCAACGAAGACAGCGGGGATTTTATCAAGCTCCAGCCCGCATGAGGTTTTCGGAGGTGCCCTCAAACAATCGGACTGATCACTTAGGGGGTGTCAGGAAATAAGTCCTACAAAGATGCGCAGGAATTTTAGCCAGCACCAAGGCAGATTTCAGCGATTATAGCGGGCTATTTGAGTTGGAAGCTAACGCGGGTGATGGCCAAAATAACCAGCAGATTGTAGTAGTTATCTACTGACAAGCCCATAGTACGACGGGCTTCGATTTCGAAATCGAAGTTACGTTCTA
>JBLHKE010000697.1:0-4284 GCA_047619485.1 Verrucomicrobiales bacterium
CGTCCGCGACCTACTCGGAGACAGTTCTCGCTGGGGATCACTGGATGCAGAAGATCCCGGCGGGCGCGACCCTGCGGATCCTCGACATCGAAGGCAATCAGGCGGCCGATACACTTTTCTACAACGCAGCCGACCCTGCTGACCGCTACTGTCCAGCGGCGACGATCCGCCGTTCTCGCAACGTCTACCTGCGCGCCGGGACGGGACTCTATTCTCTCGACGGGACACTGCTACTGACGATCACGGCCGACACCTGCGGCCGCCACGATACCGTCGGCGGGGCCTGCTCGCGCGAGAGCAACACGATGCGCTACGACCACGACAAAGAACCGATGCACGCCTGCCGCGATTCGTTCCTCGCCGGCGTCGAAGGTTGGGGCGAAGGCATGGGCAAGGCCGACGTCGGACCGAACATTAACTTTTTCATGAACGTCCCGGTGACGCCCGACGGGAAACTCACCTTCGAAGATGGGATCTCTGCCCCGGGTCGCTACGTCGAGATGCGCGCTGAGACCGATGTCATCTGCCTAATTTCAAATTGCCCCCAACTCAACAACCCCTGCAATGCCTACAACCCGACCCCCGTCGGTGTGCTCATCTGGGAATAAATTTTGAGCACCCAAACAATCCTAATCGCCAACCGCGGCGAGATCGCCTGTCGCATCATTTCCTCGGTCAAGAAGCTTGGGCTCCGCTCCGTCGCGGTCTACTCGGATGCGGATCGCGATGCGCCGCACGTGCGCATGGCGGACGTCGCTGTGCACCTAGGAAACTCTCCAGTCTCCAAATCTTACCTGGATGTCTCCAAGCTACTCGCTGCTGCGAAGGAACACTCCGTCGACGCGGTTCATCCTGGCTACGGTTTGCTATCGGAGAACGCCGAGTTCGCCGAGAGCTGCGAAGCGGCCGATATTAGATTCATTGGGCCGACACCGCAGCAGATGCGATCGTTCGGCCTCAAGCACGAGGCTCGGCGGATTGCCGAAGAGAGTGGCGTGCCGCTCGCGCCCGGCACAGGGCTCCTCGATTCAAAAGAGGACGCGGCGGATGCTGCTGACGAGATCGGTTACCCGGTGATGGTGAAAAGCACCGCCGGCGGTGGTGGTATCGGCATGCGGGTCTGCGCAGATCGGGACGAAGTTCTCGATGCGTTCGACGCCGTGACGCGCATGGGAGAGACCAGCTTTGGTCACGGTGCCCTGTTCGTCGAAAAGTTCGTCGCCCGCGCTCGCCACGTCGAGGTGCAGATCTTTGGCGACGGCAAGGGACGAGTCGCCGCGCTGGGCGAACGCGATTGCTCGACGCAGCGCCGCAACCAGAAGGTCATCGAAGAATCCCCTGCTCCAAATTTACCAGCTGACGTGCGCCAGGCCTTGCTCGAAAGCGCCACGCGTTTGGCCGAGGCGGTCAACTACCGATCCGCGGGCACCGTCGAGTTCCTCTACGACGAGCCATCGCAGGAATTTTACTTCCTCGAAGTCAACACGCGCTTGCAAGTCGAGCACGGAGTCACCGAAGCAGTGACCGGGCTCGACCTGGTCGAAAACATGATCCGCCTGGCTGCCGGCGAGACCGACCTGCCCGCCTTCGGGCCGATCACCTACAGCGGGCATTCGATCCAGGTGCGCCTCTACTCCGAAGATCCCGCGCGCGACTTCCAACCGTGCTCTGGCTTGCTCACCGAAGTCGACTTCCCCGAAGGACCACGCGTCGATACCTGGATCGAGACCGGCACCGAAGTGTCGCCATTTTATGATCCGCTCATCGCGAAAATAATCGTCCACGCCGACGATCGTGCATCCGCGCTAAGCGATCTCCGCGAGGCGCTGGCAGCCACTTCCATCGCAGGTATCGAGACCAACCTCGACTACCTGAGACAGATCATCGCCGACGGCGAGCCGTTCTCCCGCGGTGAAGTTTCCACCAAAGCCCTAGAGAGTTTCATTTACCGGTCTCCGACGATCGAGGTCATCGCGCCAGGGACACAGACGACCGTGCAAGATTTTCCGGGGCGCGTTGGCTACTGGAACGTCGGTGTCCCACCATCGGGTCCGATGGACATGCTGTCACTCCGAGTCGCCAACAGCCTGGTCGGCAACGATCCGTCTGCCGCTGGTCTCGAGATCACCGTCAATGGTCCAACGTTGCGCTTCCACCAAGCCGCACGGGTCGCCATTTGCGGCGCGCCGATGCCGAGCAAACTCGACGGTGGGCCAATCGCACACGGGGCGGCCATCGACATCGAGGCTGGCTCGGTTCTATCCATCGAAGGGGGCGCTGAAGTTGGCGTGCGCAGCTACTTGGCGGTCAGTGGTGGCCTCCAAGTTCCTGACTACCTCGGTAGTAAGTCGACATTCACTCTCGGCAGATTCGGTGGGCACGGTGGTCGGGCGCTATTGCCCGGCGACATGCTGCACCTCACCGAAGATTCGCTCCCAGACAGGCCCGCGCCGGTCGCCAATTTCGAGCTTCCTGAGTTCACCAATCACTGGGACATCGGCGTCATCTACGGCCCGCACGGCGCCCCAGACTACTTCACCGGGGAAGACATCGAGATGGTCTTCGGTACCGATTGGGAAGTCCACTACAATTCCGCCCGCACCGGCGTGCGCCTCATCGGACCGAAACCGAAATGGGCACGCCCGGACGGTGGCGAGGCCGGGCTGCACCCTTCCAACATCCACGACAACGCCTACGCCATTGGAGCGCTCGATTTTACAGGCGACATGCCCGTCATACTCGGACCCGACGGGCCAAGCCTCGGCGGATTCGTTTGCCCGTGCTGTATCGTCGCGGCGGAGTTGTGGAAAGTCGGCCAACTCAAACCTAGCGACACCGTGCGATTCCGCGCGATGAGCGACGAGCAGGCGCGGCACTTGGAAGCGGCGCAAGAAATCGCTCTCGAACAGCGCAAAGGCCAGGTCTCACCTCCAGTCGCCGCCACGTCAGCGGCGAGCGAGTCCGCTGTCGCAAAGCTCCTGCCCGCTAGTGCCGGCACGCCGCACGTGACGTTCCGACCATCCGGCGATCGCCATCTACTAGTCGAATATGGTGACAACATCCTCGATCTTGAGTTGCGCTTCCGAGTGCACGCGGTGCATCAGCATTTGCTGAGAGATTTACCAAGCGGTGTCACCGATATCACTCCGGGCATGCGTTCTTTCCAAGTCCAATACGACAGCCGCCAGCTCGCTTCCAGTGAGGTCATCGATTGGGTCGAGCAGACGCAGTCGGTCGTCGCCAAGCTCGACGACCTTGAGGTACCATCGCGCACCGTTCACCTGCCGCTCTCGTGGGACGATCCATCGACGCAGGAGGCGATCGATAAATATGTGCAGTCGGTCAACCCAGACGCACCGTGGTGCCCGAGCAACATCGAATTCATCCGCCGTATCAACGGGCTCGACTCGATCGAGCAGGTGCGCGAGATCCTTTTCGGCGCCAGCTACCTCGTCATGGGACTCGGCGATGTCTACCTCGGCGCGCCGGTTGCCACACCGCTCGACCCGCGCCATCGCCTCGTCACCACCAAGTACAATCCGGCGCGCACCTGGACGCCAGAAAACGCCGTCGGCATCGGCGGTGCCTACTTGTGCATCTACGGGATGGAGGGTCCCGGCGGCTACCAGTTCGTCGGTCGCACCGTGCAGATGTGGAATCGCTTCCACAGCACGTCAAGCTTCGCCAAAGGCACGCCGTGGTTGCTTCGAGTGTTCGACCAGATCAAGTGGCACGAGGTCAGTGCAGACGAGCTCACCGAGATGCGGCAAGAATTCCCGCTTGGTCGCTGGAACCCGAAGATCGAAAATTCCACCCTGCGGCTATCCGATCAGCGCAAGATGATGGCGGAGAATGCCGACGGCATCGCCGCCTTCAAATCCCACCAGCAAGCCTCCTTCGAAGCCGAGCGCGAACGTTGGGCGGCCGCCGGCATCGACATCACCTCTGCCGAAGAAACTCCCGAAGCTCCCGCCGAAACCGAGCTCCCGGAAGGTTGCGTCCCGGTACAAGCCGCCATCGCCGGCAACCTCTGGCAAGTTAGAGCCGAACCGGGACAGGCCGTCGAAGCCGGCCAGACCATCGCCATCATCGAGGCGATGAAGATGGAAATGGCCGTCATCGCACCAAGCGCTGGCATCGTCCGCGAGATCTACACAGCAGCAGGCCAACCCGTCAGCCCAGGGCAATGCCTGATCGCCTTGGAGCCCACCTAGAATGAATATTCCCGCACTGCTAGAGAGCTACCGCAATGGCTCGACGACCCCGAAGGAAGTGTGCCTAGAT
>JBLHKE010000698.1:0-4274 GCA_047619485.1 Verrucomicrobiales bacterium
GCGGAGGCTACCGAGGTGCGCCACGCGGACACGCTGATCATGGAAACGACGTTCGGGTTGCCGAAGTATGAGTTTCCTCCGTTGGAGGAGGTTCGCGGGCGGGTTTTGGGATTTTGCGAGGACACGCTCGCAGAGGGAAAGGTGCCGGTGCTGTTAGGCTACTCGTTCGGCAAGGCGCAGGAAATTATGGCGATGTTGAACGGCGCCGATTACGAGCTGGTGATCTACCCGACGATTGAAAAGCTGATGGGCGTCTACGTCGATTTTGGATTCGAGTTTCCGAAATACGAGGTGTTTGAGCCGGGGATGGAGCTTGATGGGAAAGTGTTAGTGATGCCGCCGATGGGGCGCAAGCATAACCCATTGGCAGGCGTGAAGAACCTCCGCCGGGCGATGTTCTCCGGGTGGGGAATCGATCCGAGCGCAAAGTATCGCTACCGGGTGGAGGAGGTCTTCCCGCTATCGGATCACGCAGGATACACTGACCTGGTGGACTTTGTGAAGGCAGTGGCGCCGCGGCAGGTGTTGACGACACACGGGTATGTGGCGGAGTTCGCGCGGGATTTGCGGCGGCTTGGGATCGAGGCTTGGTCGCTGAAGGGGAAGGATCAGCTGGAGTTGGATCTGGGATTTTGAGTTCTTTGGGACAGGCCTGAAGCTCTGTTCTACCCCGGGAAATACTTTTCTTGGAACGCGCCCTCGTCCATCACTTGAGCTGACCCATCGTAGAATAAGACGACACGTTTTCCTTTGTGGGGTTCTGGAGCGGTGAGCATCGGGGTGCTGCTGGAATCTGCATCTTGATCGTAAATCCACTCGACAGCCTTGTCGGTTACAGGATCGATGTAGAGAAGTGTTTCGTAGGTCGCGCGATCAAGCAGCTTCTCTCCGGAATCTAGTTTGGCTTCTAGTATTGCGTCTAGTGCGGGAGGGGTCAGTCCTAGCTCTGCGGTGTAGGTATGGATCTGTCGAATCATCATATTGCCCCGCTGGATATTGGCGTTGTCTGTTGCGGCGTCCTTCGCTCCGCAGGATGAAAAAATGGCAACGGAGAGAATCGATAGTATCAGAATACGCATGGCCGCAGGCTGAGGATATGGCTGGTATTCATCAATCAAATAGTCAACTCGGCTCTGCCTGGAGGTGCTTTTTGAAAAAGGCACGCACATGCTCGAGTGCGGGTTGGAAAAACGGATCGACCGCCCAGAACGGGTGGGGGGCGTTTTTGATGAGGTGGCTCTCGTATTCGATCTGGAGGGCGTCGAGCTTTCTCGTGGTCTCGACGTAGCGCTCGCCGGGGCGGTCGAATTCGCCGTCCATGAAGCAGAGCGGTGGCGTCTTGGCGTCGATGTGGCGATTCGGAGAGGCGTCGATGTAGTTTTGTTCGGCCTGTTTCCACGTCCCGCCCATGAAGGTGATCAGACGGTGGCGAGGATCAATGGTGGCGCGCTCTAGTGCCTCTGTGGTGGTGAGATCCATCGTTCCGGCCATGATGACGGCGGCTTGGATCGCGCTCGGCTGCTCCGGGTTCCCGCCTCCACCCTCGAGTTGCTCTAGCTGGCTGCTGGTCGCGAGCAAGCCGCAGAGGTGGCCGCCAGCGGAGCCGCCCACGGCGCCGATCCGCGCCGGATCAAGATGGTATCTAGCCGCGTTGGCGCGCAGCCAGCGGACGGCTGCCTTGCAGTCTTGGATGGCGGCAGGGAAGGTGGCCTCGCCGGCGAGCCGGTATTCGATGTTGGCGGTGACAAAGCCTGCTGTGGCGAGTTGCTGCGCCATTGGCGTGTAGCTTGATGGGTCACCTTTGTACCAGCCGCCGCCGTGGATGAAAATCACGGCAGGTTGGGGTTTCGCGGGTGTGTCTTTCTGTCGGTAGAGGTCGAGTTTGAGCTCACGCTCGCCGTATTCAGCGAAGGCCAATCCTAGGTGCTGCTCGACGCCCGTTGGGAGTTCCGGCCTCACGCGACTGGTCTTAACCGTGGGCTTCTTGCGCTGCTGGCGCGCAACCGCCCTTCCCTGAACCTCGATCCAATCGAGTCGCGAGCAGAGTTTGCTACCACCTCCACGTGCGAGATCGGTGAAACCAATCGCGTCGACACGGCTGAGATCGGGGGCCTCGATCTCTCTGCCAACTCGCACCTGGATGATGTTGAGTTCGCGCCACTTCAGCTTTGCTGGGATGAGTTCGAATTCCCGCCAATCAGCCGATGCCGGATCAGACTCGAGGCTGACGATCCAACGTTCGCCGGGCAGGCGCAGGATGAGGTGTAGTCTCCGATCACCGCTCTGCTTGGATCGCCAGCGGATTTTCGCATCGTTGCCCGAAAGGTCGAGGAGCGAGCGCTGATGGCTGAGCGAGAGCGCCCAGTTCATCTCGCACTTGCCTGACCAGATGTAGAACGGGTCGTTCTCGATCTCTTCGTGGTGCGATTTTTTGATGCCGCGTGCCCCGGGTCCATGGAGCTCGAGCTTTAGCAGTCGGGTGGCGACGTGCTCCTGCGTTACCGGTAGCGCCCACGGGGTCTCTTTCCAATCCTCACGCAAGACGATGGTGTCCTGCGCTTGGGCGAACGCGACGGTGAGAAGTAATAATGTTAGGATCCGGTTCATGATCGTGTTCGTTAAAGAGCACTGTCGTGCTTAGAGAATTCTTGCCGGATCGGGGAAGCCCGACAGATTCTTAAGTTAGGATGCCGTGTAGCAATTCACCGTGCACGTTGGTCAACCGGCGCTGGATGCCATTGTGGTAGTAGGTGAGCCGTTGGTGGTCGATCCCCAAGAGGTGCAAGACGGTGGCGTGGAAGTCGTGCCAGGGAACCGGGTCGATGACCGATCTGTAGCCCACCTCGTCGGTTGCCCCGTAGCTGATGCCTCGTTTCAATCCTGCGCCCGCCATCCATGTGCTGAAGCCTGTCTGGTTGTGATCACGCCCGGTGCCCACCTGGTCAGCGCCGCTCTGGGTGAACGGCGTGCGGCCAAACTCTGAGGTGAACAACACTAGCGTATCGTCGAGCATGCCACGCTGGCGCAGGTCTTTGATCAGGGCTGCGACCGGCTGGTCGATGCGTGCGGCCTCGCGGCCGTGGTTACGCTTCATGTCTTCGTGCCCGTCCCAGTTGATGCGCGGCGAGCCGAACGAGCCGCCGGAGAATAGCTGCACGTGGCGCACGCCGCGCTCTAGCATGCGCCGCGCGAGCAGGCAGCTGCGGCCGAAGTCGCGGGTCTGCTCTCCGTTCAGTCCGTAGAGTTCGCGGGTGCCTTCGGTCTCGGTGTCGATGTCGGTGACTTCGGGCACGGCGAGTTGCATGCTTGCGGCGAGCTCGTAGCTAGCGATGCGTGCGGCGAAGGCGTCCTCGGCGCCGTTCTCCTCCATGTGGAGGAGGTTCATTTTCTCCAACAGTGCGCGGCTGTCTTTTTCGACCCCTGGATCGATCGGCCTGGCGGGGAAGAGGTTGCTGATCGCGTCACCGTCGCCGCTGGTGCGGAATGGGACGCCTTGATGGATGGCGGGGAGGAAGCCGTTAGTCCAGTTGCTGGTCGATCCGGCTGGCAGGCCACGCGCGTCTGGCAGGACAACGTAGGTCGGCAGGTTGTCGGTCATATTGCCGAGTCCGTAGCTGACCCACGAACCCATCACCGGGAAGCCGTTGAGGCGGAAACCGCTGCTCTCTTGGAATGTCGCCGGGGTGTGGCTGGATGATTCGGCGACCATCGAATTGATCACGGTGAGTTCGTCGGCGACACTGGCGATATGAGGGAAAAGCTCAGAGATCCATAGTCCGCTTTTACCGCGCTGTTTGAATTCCCAATCGTTAGAGCGCAGCAGCCCGACCTTGCCGAAAAACACGTCGGGTCGCTCGTCTGCTGACATGGATTTTCCGTGCAGTCCTTTGAGCTTCGGCTTGTAGTCGAAGGAGTCTACCTGGCTGAGTCCGCCGCACAGGCAGATGTGGATGACGCGCTTGGCCTTGGGGGCGCTGTGCGGCAGGATCGGCGGGGCAGCAAGCCCATCGCGCAGCATGAGCGAGGACGCGGCGGCGGTGCCGAGTCCGGTGGCGGTCCAGTCGAGGAAGTTGCGTCGGTTGATCATGTGGTTGTCTAAACTCGGTTTGAGATCTCGGCTAAGACGCTCTCGGTGTCGTCTAAGTTGTGCTTGGCTACGGAGTAGTGGGAATCGATCTCGAGCGCGCGGCGATAGCAGTCGAGGTTGAAGTAGGCGTCGTCGAGGCAACCCTCCCTGCGTCGGGCCTCCTCGGCACGTTCGAGATCGCCGATGT
>JBLHKE010000699.1:0-4268 GCA_047619485.1 Verrucomicrobiales bacterium
TGCATCACGGCACCCAGATGGTCGGGCTCGTCCTGCTCGCACAGACCATCATCGTGCTCACCTTCGCCATCTACCGGATGACGAACGGCAAACCCTTCCCCTTCAAGAAAGGCATCACCGTGGGCAGTTTTTTCCTCTTCTACAGCCAGATGGCCATCGTCTCGATCTACGTCGTCTCGGTCGTCTCCAAGGTCGATCGCTCGGACGGTAAGTGGTTCGCCAAGAGCCACTACGTCGCCCTGCACATCGTCAAGGCCGAGCGCGACCGCTACCACGCAAAGCTAGAGGATCCCGCACCGGAAACCGAACCCGCCCCACAGAGCATCGTCGCCGCCCGCGCCGCGCTCGCCCACCCGAACCTCACCCGCATCGCCCTCGGCGCGGGTGTTCTGCTAGAGCTATTCGCCTTCGCCGCCCTCTATGGCCGCGGCGCCGCGGCGCTCATCGCACTGGGCATGATCGGCTTCCATCGCAGCATCGCCCACATCATGAGCATCTATTTCCACTTCAACGAGATGCTGCTCATCATCTTCCTCATCAACCTCCCCTTCTGGATCGCTTGGCTGGTGAAGCGGTCATCGGGAAAGAAGGATGAGAACACTATGTCCGAACGATCCCCGGCCAGATGATGTCATTGCTCCGTCAACTAGCGCCGATCTCAGTCGCCATCGGCGTCACCATCGTCTGCCTGGTCGTGAAGGAGAACTTCCCCTTCAGCCACTACCCGATGTACTCCAACTTCGAGGATCAGACCTATTACGTCTGGTTAGCGGATCGCGAAGGTGAACCGATTCCGGCACAAACCCTCACCTACCACCGGCTCGGCAAGATCAAAAAAATCTACAATGACGGGCTCTTGGATGTCCGCGAAAAGGTCGGCAGGGAAGCTGGCAAGAAGCCACGCAAACGCGACCTCACCCTCGAACAGCGCCGCGCACCAGGGGATGAGACGCTCCGCTGGATCTACGACAACTCGCGACCAGCCGCCCAAGAAATCCTGCTCGGTTCCGCCCCGCTGCGACTCTACCAGGTCGATGTCCGGATCGAGGACAACCAGGTCGTCGAGGATAATGCCGAACTCGTCGGCCAGCTCAGCCGCGAACAACTCATCAGCGACAGATGAAACTCGCTACAGATACGATCTGGTTCGCCCCGCCCGCACTGCCGCCAGCTGGATGCGCCATCGTGCGACTACTGTTCGCTATCACCGTCTACTTCACCGTGCCCGGCGGCATGGGCCTCGTCGAGCAGCCCGAACCCGTCGGCATCGCGCGGCTGTTCGACCTGACCTTCCTCTCTCAGCCCGGCGTGATGCCGACCATCAAACTACTGCTCATCCCGGTGCTGATCTTCTACGCGCTCGGCTTCGGCGCTCCAGTCACCCTCACATTGATGCTACTCGCCACCGTCCTGCCAGGGACGCTGGACAACTCCCAAGGCGCCACCCAGCACAGCCTTCAGGCCGTCTCGCTCATCACCCTCGCCCAGCTCATCTACCACCTCGCAGCCTGCACCAAGTGGATCGACCATGACCGATCGACACGCTCGCGCTGGGGCGTCTTCATGGGCCAACAGGCGATCGTCGCCGCCTACACCGTCACCGCGCTCACCAAGCTCGGCCGCTCCGGGCTCGGCTGGATCGCTGAGTCTAAGAACTTCCCCATCCAGATGACCAAGAATATCCAGATGCAGTACTACAACACGCTCGAGCCCGAGACCGTCGCCGGCTTCTGGGCGAAGTCGTCCGCCTGGCTGCAGCAGGTGCTCGTCGATTCTCCCAACCTCTGCCGCCTGCTCATGTCCGGCGGCCTCTTCCTCGAACTGTTCGCCATCCTCGCCCTCTGTGGCCGCCGCTTCGCCGCCGCCTACGGCGCCCTCCTCATCGTCTTCCACATCCTAGTGCGCAGCATGACGGGCCTGAACTTCCGCTACCATATAGCAGCCCTGTTCATCTTCTTGATCCTGCCTACCCTCATCAGCTTCATCCAGAATCTGTCCGCTCCCAGATCCGCCGCTAAGGTCAATGAACTGTAGCGTAGGCTTATGCAGGCGACGGGGATAGCAATCCAATCGACGCCTAGCCAGCACTCCCAATCTTGGCCAACAACACGTCGACCGAAATGCTCACGAACCACTTCCCTCGAGCATCTGCAAAGCCGCACGCCCCAAGGCATCGCCGACCAGAAAGTAGCTCTCCGCGTTGCCGCACCAGTGATGCCCATGCCCCACGTTCGGCGAGAGCTCTTTCGGCCGGGCAAATTCCGCCGTCGCCACAAAAACCGAATGCCCGATCTTCGACGCGCCACGTTTCTGCGCCTCCCGGAACACCTGCATACCACTCCCCTCCTTCGCCGCGCCACCATTCCCCAACTCGCCGACGACAAATGGCAACTTGGGCGACTTGAACTGCGCGCGAATATCTTTGGCGAGGTTGACGAGATTCGTTTCGTACTCCGCCGTCGCCTCCTTCGAAACCATGTCGTTCCAACCCTGCATCCAGATAAATCCCACCAGCTCGTGGGGCTGGTCACCGAGCGCCGTTCGCACCTCTTCGATCATCTGCTTGTAGTAGGCACCGACCTCGCCACCCGAACTCGGCGGCCGGAAATCTTTGTTCAAACTCTTGCCACCCCACGCCGTCTTGATCAACAACACGGGTTCATCAAAGTGATCACCAACGATATGCCCGAACTGCAATTCGGGACCAATGTGGCTACTCCTGCCGTAGCCGGTGTAGCCGATCGTCAACCCACCACGCCGCACTTTTCCCTTCGCCTTAAAACTGATCTCGACGTCATCGCGCACCACCCACTTGCGATCGTCATCGCGAAGGTGCGTCATTTTCTCCTTGCTGGCAGAGTTCGCCATCGACCAGACAAGATTGCCCTTACCCCCGTTGTAAGATTGCTCGTGGTTCATCGATACCACCCCCTGCCCTTCCATGTTCGATTGCCCGGCCAGGATGAAGACCTTCAGCGGTTGGGACTTGGCACAAACGTATGCATTCAACAAAGGAAACAGCAGTAGTAGAAGGGCGAAAATTTTCATGTTACTAACCAAGAGCATGACAGCGCCAACAGCAACCAACGGTTCAGCATTCAACTCCGCCTCGATCCATGGCGCCTTGCGCTCCCAGTGCTTCCAGTGCTTCTCGCGAATCGCCTCTACCTTTTTTGATCTTTCGATCTCGTTAATCAGTGGCAAGTCCTTCATCCCCCACAGCGAAACCGTCGTCGCTAATATCACGCCCCTATGAACAAGGTGACGGCGATCCGCCGCCTGGATCGCAAGCCGGTCATCGCTCAACTCCAGCGTGAAGTAAATCTAGTTATCCAAGTTCCAGATAGCCCGTAGTCCCGGTGCTCCGCCGAGGTGCCAATGCCATTGCTCCCAGTATTTTTTCCTCCGAACCAAATCTCACCCTGTTCTGCAACGCACGCGCCTGTCGTATCACGATATGCGATGACTTTAGTAGAGTTGCCGAAGGCATTGTTCACCGCGTGCACCAATACACGACCGCCGCCACGCATATACTCTACAAAACGCTCCCGCATCTCCTGCGACCAGATTGGCTCGTTTTAGTTCAACACACCGCCTCTGCACTTCCAATTCAAAGTATCGTTTCTGCGCTTCCTGATATTCCTCCAATTCCTCTGGATCAGGGTCGCTCGACTTCCGCGGAACGCGATGCGACGGCAACTGCGGGGAAGTTTCTACCGACACGCTGACCCGCCCGGTCAACTCCAAGGTGGCACGCAAGGCATCGGTCGTAACCGCCCAGTCGTGGTGGTTGCGGCCAACGATGACGAGAACCGGGACGCGGGGCGGTGGACCCGAGCTACATGGACCGGGATCGAGAATCAATCGACCGCTAGATACAATCGCCAGCATGAGGATGGGAAGAGCCGCACTCACATTACCAGAGAACGGATGAAAGTTCCGGCGTTTCTCTAGCGGAATTTTTAGCATCCCGGCGACCGCCTCAGGGCTCCTCAGGAAATAAATTGGTCAACTGGGCAGACAATAGGCCTATCACCAAGACCGCTTTAGCTTTGTGTAGTAAACGAGTCAGAGGAAACCAGCGACGCAGGCGGACGGTTTAAAGGCAAGCAGATGTGATCAATTAATTTCATGGGAAACCCTTATCTCTCGCCGATTGATAAAATTTCACGCACCCGCAGCCAATCGCTCGGGATGCCTTCACGCTTGCCATATCCGGCTACGATGTCACCCACGATCGCCGCATTCGTATCGCAGTCACCATCGAC
>JBLHKE010000700.1:0-4259 GCA_047619485.1 Verrucomicrobiales bacterium
AGAGATCAGGCGAACTACCTCCACGCCCTAGGCCTCGACCAAAGAATATTCACGACACCGCCAGGAAAGCTCCATTCCAAATCCATGGCCTAACAGCAACGAAACCCACTCCTGAATTAAATCGCAAAACTGTCCAAAGTGGTGCGGAATGTGTGTTAAATGGATTTAATGACGATTCAGCGGGCGGATCTGGGCGAATTCTAAAATGATTCTTGCCGGAGCGGGTAAGTCCGACAGCCTCCTAGCAATTCAAACGGCGAGGACGCGATCGGCTGTGGCTGCGCTGGATCATCGGAGATTGGAGGCACGTGCGCCCCCGCGACCTCGAACGGTGAATCGATTCCCCAACCGGCTGCCTGCGGTGGACTTTGCGGATAGTTTGGATCGTTCGTTGGTGGTTCCATTGATGCTAGGGTAGGTGGCGGGACTTCGCCCGGGTTTGGAAGGGAGCTCAGCGGACGGAAACCCTTGTTCTCCAAATCTCGCACGCTGTCGCTATCGTGGCGCGTCGGCAGCGGTTGCGCCGCTGAATCAAACTGCGGTGCGGCAGGCGCCTCAAGTCGCGCCGCATACATCTGCGGCTGCGGCTGCTGAGGGAGTCCGGAAGTCCCGGCTGGGGGACCGGACGGCGCGTGCTCGGGGGATCGGCCATCGAACGCCGGGAGACTCGGGGCGGCCGCCGGTGTGGAGCCAACCCCACTCGTCGGCGTCAAGCCCCGTCCGGCACCGGAACCGGGGTCGTCGAGAGGCGAAAGCATCGCAGCGCCACCGGGATCGTTAAACGGCGAAACAAACTCACCCCGGAGAGGTGGCGGTGGCAGACCCGGAACGCCTTGCGGCTGCCCACCACCTGCTCGCTGTCCCAATCCTGGCCGGGATCCCGAATCGCGCCCCCTCCGATAACGTTTTCACCACGTTGTTCGGTTTTCTTGAGGGCACCTCCGGAAACCTGCTGTGGAAATGGGGCGCAGAGAAAATTCACGCTGGCGAGGCGATAAACGCTAAGCTATCTGGTGATAGTGGGCGCTTTAGCAACGAAGACAGCGGGGATTTTATCAAGCTCCAGCCCGCATGAGGTTTTCGGAGGTGCCCTTGATTACTTCGCCTCTTCTAGAATGTAGATCTGCCCAGTCCACGACGTGACTTGGATCTCGCCGTCGGGGGCGGCGGTGATCACCGCTGGCTGAAACGGAGTCTGGCTCTGACCACGCTTAAAAAGCTCGATCGTCTCCGTGACCTCACCTTTTTCCGCATCGTAGCGGATCGCCCAGACATTGCCGGTCCCCCAATCACCAAAAACGTAAGCCCCTTTGAGCGCTGGAATTTTTTCACCCTGGTAGACGAAGCCGCCAGTGATGCTGATCCCGTCGGTGCGACCATACTGATGGATCGGGTCGGTCAGCTTCACGCCCTCGACCTTTTTCCCGAGCGATTCGGCGAAGTCCTCTTTCCCCTCGCGCACGCTCCACCCGTAGTTGCCGCCCTTCTCGATCAGGTTCACCTCTTCCCACTTCGACTGGCCGACGTCCGCGCACCACAGGCGACCTTCCTTATCAAAACTCAAGCCCCACGGGTTGCGCATCCCGTAGGCAAAAACTTCGCCGCGATAACCGGGCTTGCCCGCGAAAGGATTGTCCCCCGGGATGCCGTACTCGAGATCGCCATCTTTCTTGTCGACATCGATACGCAGGATGGTGCCGTTGAGCACGAATGGATTCTGCCCGAACAGCAGCGGGTCGCCCCCCTTGCCGCCGTCGCCGACACTGATATAGAGAAAGCCGTCCGGCCCGAAGAGCAGATTGCCGGAATTGTGGTTCCAGAACGGCTGCGGGATCTCCAGCAGCAGTCGCTCGCTTCCGCTGTCCGCCGCGTCGCGATCGCCCGCCTTCACCTTCATCTCCACCACGCGCGTGCGTTTCGGATTCTGCTGCGTGTGGTAGATGTAGAACTTGCCGTTGTCCTTGAATCCCGGGTGGAACGCCAGGCCGAGCAAGCCCTCTTCGAATTTGTTGTCGATCAATTTCCGATCGCTGATATCGAGAAAAGTTTTCGCTTCCGTGGCGCTCTGGTCTGCAGGCAGGATCAGGATTTTCCCGCCCTGCTGGACGACGAACTGACGCCCGCTTCCGTCCGGGGCCACGACCACCGCAGCCGGCAGCGCGATTTTTCCCAGTGGCTCGAAAACGCGTTTTGGCTGGAGCTTCACCGCCTCGGCCTCCACAGAACTCGGGGTGAACAGGCAGGACAAGGCCGCAAAGGCGGCGACAATCGGTACTCGACGGGAAATCTGGAGGTGCATAATCTTTATAGAATTTTAAATCAGGAAATATCACGCCCGTATGGGCACCTAACATTCAAGCAGATCCAAGCCTACATGAAAGCACATATTCACCACTTCTTAGTGCTCGCCACCACGCTCGCCAGCGCCACCCTGCTCGCCGCCAAGGACGACAATCAAGGCACCTACACCGATCCAGCCAAGGTCGATGCGGACTACGCCGTCCAGGGCGAGTACACCGGCAAACTCGACGGCGGAAAATCCGGCGCACACCTCATCGCGCTCGGCGATGCCAAATTTGACCTCGTCATCTACCCGGGCGGACTTCCCGGCGACGGCTGGGATGGTAAAAAGGACAAACGCATCAAAGCGAGCGGCGCGACCGCCGACGGCGTGACGACGTTCAAACTCGAAACCCGCACGGCGACTCTCAAAGACGGCAAACTAACCATCCAGAAACAGCCGCTCGGCGATGTGGTCGGCAGCTTCGAACGCACCGTGCGCAAGAGCCCGACGCTTGGCAAAAAACCGCCCGAGGGTGCCGTGGTTCTTTTCGATGGCAGCAATCTCGACGCGTGGAAAGACGGTGCCAAGATGACCGCAGACAAACTCCTCGAGCAGGGCGTCACCAGCAAACAAGAGTTCCAAGATTTCCAAATCCATATCGAGTTCCGCACGCCCTACAAACCGAAAGCGCGCGGGCAAGGTCGCGGCAACAGCGGCTTCTACGCGCACGGTCGCTACGAGGTGCAGATCCTCGATTCGTTCGGGCTCGAAGGCGAACACAACGAGTGCGGCGGCGTCTACTCCACCCAGCCGCCGCTGGTCAACATGTGCTACCCGCCGCTCACCTGGCAGACCTACGACATCGACTTCACCGCCGCCAAATTCGACGCGCAGGGCAAGAAAACCGACAACGCCAAGATCTCGGTGAAGCAAAACGGAGTCGAGACTCACAAGGAAACCGTCTGCGACCACGCCACCACCGCCTCGCCGAAAAAAGAAGGCCCGCAGCCAGGGCCGATCTATTTCCAAAACCACGGCAATCCGGTGCGCTTCCAGAATCTCTGGGTGCTGCCAAAATAGATCGATTTTTGCCGAATCGCGCAAAATTGACAAACGCAGCCGATATTTGGCTCGATGATTGGTGCCATTTTTCGAGAGGACTGAACGCCCCATGAAAAAAATCATCCTCCCCATCCTCACGACTGCGGCGCTCGCTGCGAACGCCTCGGCAACGATCCTGTTTGCGCCAATCGATATCACCATCGGTAGCGGCTCGACCGCAACCCAGTCATCGGATTTCAATGCTTCGCTGACGGCGAATCTTGGCCTTGATGGGAACACCGGGAATTTCACCCACACCGCCACTGGCGACACCGCCCCGACCTAGACCGGCAACTTCAACCGCACCGAATCCTTCAACAAGATCGTCCTGCACAATCGCGACAGCTGTTGCGCGGATCGCTTTTCGGATCTCACGGTTCAAGTCCTCGATGGAGGGGGTGCCGCGCTTTACACGTCTTCGGTGATCAATCCCAGCAACGCTCTAGGTAGCCCGGCAACCATCACGGTCGATCTCCCTTCAGTGATCGTAGGAAACCAGATCCGCGTCACTCGCGACGGCATCAGCACCATTGGTGGCGGCAACTTCCTAGCGCTGGGCGAGGTGCTAATCGGATCGCTCAGCGATGTGATCCTCCCACTCGGAACCGACCTGACCTAGGCAGGAATTTTTGCCATGTCGGCATCCCAGAACCCGACCAACGCGTCGCCTCCGGGTGGTGGCTTCGCCGGAAATGCCCTCGACGGCAACCTCGGCAACTTCACCCACACGACCGCCGACGAGACCTTGGATCACACTTGGCAGGTCGATTTCGGCGAGTTGATGCTCATCGAAAACGTCTCCCTCTTCAACCGCAGCGGCTGCTGCGGTGAACGCCTGCGCGATATCACCATCAGTGTTCTCGATGGAGCCGGC
>JBLHKE010000701.1:0-4244 GCA_047619485.1 Verrucomicrobiales bacterium
GTGCCTTGGCAATACGCGCGCTCGAACAGCATCCCGCGGGTGGCGAGCTTGTCGATGTTGGGTGTTTTGCAGAACTTGTCGCCGTAGCAGCCGAGGGTGTCGGCGCGCAGGTCGTCGGAGATGAGGAACAGGACGTTTTTTATTTCTGCCGCATGAACGAAAGCCGGGGCGAGCAGCAGGGCGACGAGGGCGATGGTTCGGATCATGTCGCGATCTTAGCCCGGCTGCGCGGGATCACAATCCGTGACTAGCGCATGAACTGCAGGCCCTGGGGATAGATTCTCTCATCCGGCAAGAGCGGGCTGGCATGTAAGGTGTAGGAGTTTCCATCGGGGGCGAGTTCGTAGGGAATCGGGATAGGCGTGGAGCTGTCTTCGGCAGCGATGTCGATGGGCACATCCTCCAGGTATCTCGGAACCAGCGCTTCCAGGCTCGGTGGGAAGTTGTCGTTCTTAATCCGGAAACGCTCAATGGCGATCCCAGTAATCGTGAGTTGGCGGCGCATCTCCGTGGCGATGATATGCGCGCTGATCCTGCCGGTAGTGGGCACCGTCTGCTTCGCCAGCACGGTGCCATAGGAAAACCAGCCAGCGTTGGCTACCTGGCGGTCAAGTTCGTATGGGGCTGCACGCATGGCTGCGAAATCGAGTTCCTTGAGGGGCTCTATATTGTATCGATACAACCAGTCGATCGCATTCGCGTGGTTGCGGGTGTAGAAAGAGTTGGGAATCATGGAGGCCACGACAGACTCAACATTGAACTGTGGGGCGGAGCCATTGATGGCCTGGAATCGCCTGCCCTTCGGCAATTTGAGAATCTCGTCGTATTGGTAAGACATGAGAGCCAATTCGCCGCGTAACATGCTCAGGCCCATGGCGATGTCGTCGCGTGATTCGATCTCGCCTTGGAGCCAAAGAAGGTCATCGGCTGTGAGGCAATCGCTGCGCAAGATATCGGGCAGTTCGTTGTTGATGAATGATGTCATCGAGATCGCGACGAGCCCCCCGATCAGACTCGGTCCGGTTGCCGCTGCATCGCGGCACTTGAAATGGATCGCGAAGCTATTGAGTGCCATCTGTCGGTCTCCGAGGCGTGCTGCTGCGAGTGCCCGCAGCGATGCGAGCTTGTTGATCTTCTGTAGTGCCTGCAGGTGACCCATCGAAAGACCCAAGATCGTCGAGGTTTCGAGCCGATCGGGCATTGAATTGACGGGTTGCGAGTGGGGGCGGCGGGCGGCTAGGGCGAGCTCGTCCCAGAGGGCTGCATCGATGTTGATCGCCTCCAAAACTTTTATGTTCGGGTTGCCGCCCAGGGTGCTGATCAGAGGCGGTTCATCGTCCGAATCTGGATCGAAGATGGCGTAGGCTCCGAAATCGACCGGTGTGCCAGGGTCGGTTTTTCTGGAACCTCTGAACTTTGGCAACGCGTTGATTCGGTCATGTTTTGCCAAGATTTCAGGATCGCGGGGATGTTCCATCATTTCGATGCTGTGGAGGGCGGGGGTCGCCATGAAGTTATCAGCGTCAGCCACTGGGGGTGGGGCGAGTACGTGGAAGTCGAGGGTCTCGCCGGCAGTGTTCAGCATCTCTTGGACGTCGTGCAAGTTCTGGCCGGCCTCTTGGCCTTCGACACTTACCGCGCAGATCCCGGCGGTGCCGAACAGTAGTAGCGGCAGCGCAGCAAACAGGAACCAGCGCGAGGTGGCGATGGTGAGTAGGCGTCCGCGCGGTTTCCGAACTTTCTTCGTTTTCGTATCGGGCTCGGGTTTTTCGACGGGTGCGTTGGCGAGAATCTGTTCACCCTGCTCCCCAGTAGGTTTGCGCGGTTCGAACGATGCTAGTTTTTCTTCGAAGTGGTCCATGGATTCGTATTCTGTTAGTCGTTGATCTCGTCGTAGACCGGGCGCAGGGCGCGGCGGAGTTTTTCGATGCCGTAGCGGTAGCGGCTCGAAACGGTGTTGGTGGGGATGTCGCAGACTTCGCCGATCTGCTCGGCGGTCAGTTCACCCCAGAGTTTTAGGTAGACGGCGGGGCGCTGGTCGTCAGGGAGGGTGGAGAGCGCTGTCTCTAAGTGTTCGCGGAAAATTTCGGCATCGGGGTCGGTGGTGGCTGTGAGGAAGTCGCTCTCGTCGGCTTCAGCGGCGAGCCCGTCGGTGCGCTCGCGTCGTGAGCGAGATCTGCGCGACCAGTCGATGGCGAGGTTGTGCGCCATGCGGAAAAGGAAGGCGCGTAAGCTGGTGATTTTATCGAGGCAGCGCGGGTTGCGTGCGAGCTTGACGAAGATGTCCTGCAGTAGGTCAGGTGCGTCAGCGTCACGCCTGGTGAAGGTCAGGAGGTAGCCGAACAGGCGTTGTGCGTATTCGTCGTAAAGGGACTCCAGTTGGCGGTCGTCGATCATTCTTACAAGAAGGACGCATCGCGGGAGGAATTCCGTCTAGTTTATTCTACCGGCCTGCGCTCTTCATCTGAACTTGAACTAGGGAGGTCGGCGCATACGATGGCGTAACTTCGATTTCAAAATCGAAGAGCATTGCCTGAGTACGAAGGCCTAGCACGATCGGCTTCGATTTTGAAATCGAAGTTACGTATGACCGTAGCATCCTGCTCCGATCAGCTGGCGCTAGCGCATGGCTGGTGTCACCGGCTTGCCGTTGGTGGTGAGGATGTGGACCTCGTGGGCTTTGACCTTCGGGTCGATGTACTGCCAGACGACTTTTTTGTCGGCGGTGATCTCGAAGATTTTTGGCTTGGTGGCGTTGCCTTGGCCGTAGCTGCAGATGACGGTGTTGCCGTTTGGTAGGCGTTGGCCGCCGCATGGGTCGGCGAACAGGCCGTTGACGTCGCTGTTGTCGCAGCGCCAGGCGACTTTGCCCTCTGGGTCGAACTCGACGGTCTTGTTGCCGTTGGTGAGGTTTACCAAGATGTTCTTGTTGGGCAGCAGGATGGCGGTGAACGGCCAGTTCTTGGCCGGGCGGCCGCCGAGTTCTTCGAGGTCGGTCTTGATGGTGCGGACGACTTCACCTTTGGCCGTGTATTCCTTAACCGCGAAGCCTAGCAGGTGGGGGACTAGGTAGTTGCCGTTGGGGAGCTTGCGCGCCATGCGGGTCTGCATGTGGCCGTTGTCGGTGTCGGGCTTCAGGGGGACTTCGACCTGGACTTTGCCGTCTTTGTCGACCTCGATAACTCGTGGCAGTGGTCCGCGCTCGACGATGAGGGTGTTGCCGTTCGGTAGTCGATTGGAGGTGCCGAGCTCTTTGTTGCGCTTGTCGAGCTTGTAGGACCAGACCACTTTGTCGGTGCCCTTTTTGTACTCGCGCGACTCGTTACCGATCGAGACTAGGACGTTGCCGTTCTCCAATACCATGCCATCGCGACCGTAGCCTTTGATCGACCATACGATCTTGCTGTCCTCGTCGATGAGGGCGGTGAATTTTCCGCAGACGAGGAACGAGTGGCGGATACCGCTCTCGCTGACCTGTTTTCCCTCGGCGAAAAGGGTGGCGGGCAGGGCGAGTGTGACGGCGGCGATGAGGACAGCTGGGAATTTCATATTGGGGGATTGTGGCGAACTCGGGTGGACTAGGCTAGTCAAATTCTGTCCGAATCTGGAGCTTCAGACTACGGTGTCAGGACGATACGGGCGCGCCAGAAGTAGCGGGGGGCGTCGGGGAGGGAGAGCTTGAATTCGATCGAGCCTGTGCCGTCGCCGTAGTCGCCAGCGTCTTCAAATTCGGTGTCGATCTGCGTCCAGGTATTGAGATCGGTGGACTGCTCGAGGCTCCAGACGATGTCGTCGGCGGCGAGATTGCGGCGCAGGGCAACGGTTAGAATGTCGGCGTTGACAGAGAAACCCGAAAGTCTCGATTTGGGGGTTGGGATCTGATCACTGCTGCCGGTGGCGTGCTCGAGTAGGGTGTTGAGGCCGTCCATATCGTCATCGGCATCCGGGTCGCCGGTGAACACGACGGCATCGCTGCTTTCAGGTGAGCCGCCGCTAGCGACGCTGGGACGCCAACTCGTCGGGAGGTTCGGGTCGGATGGCGGTAGGATCCGGGTCAGGCTGGTGCCGTCGCCGTCAGGCGAATTCGGCCACGCTCCGCCATCTTCGTAGCGGAAGATTTCGATCACCGAGTCGTCGGCAGCCAGCAAGGTGATGGTCTCGCCGTTGTTGTCTAGGCCGGTGCCGTTTTCGAATCCGGTGATGAGCAAGAAGCCGCCGGCTGGGATGATAGTGCCGGTGGTAAC
>JBLHKE010000702.1:0-4239 GCA_047619485.1 Verrucomicrobiales bacterium
CGATGCACGGCAGCCGGTAACCGCCTTCGTATGGCGAGCCCTTTCCGTTGCGCAGCGGGCCAGACGTTCCCCAGAAGATCGAGCCCTTCGGATGACCTTTCTTGTTCGCTGTGTATTTTTTCTGGTTCCACGGACCGTTGTCGGAAGTGTAGATGACCAAGGTGTTTTTGCTGAGACCGAGCTTGTCAAGCGTATCGAGCAGGCGTCCGGTCTCGAAGTCGAACTCCTCAACCACATCGCCATACAGCCCTCCAGCAGATTTGCCGCGGAAGCGGTCGGACGCGTCGATGATGGTGTGCATCATTGTGTGGGCGACGTAGAGCACGAACGGTTTCTCTGGATCGCGTTTTTCTTTGAGGAAATTGATCGCCTTGTCGGTGTAGAGCGTGGTCAGGCTTCCCATGTCTTTGGTGCTGCTGGCCTTGTCGTTGTTCTCGTGGAAGTGTACCGCGCCGCCATCATTGGCACCGAGCGCGCCGAAGTAGTAGTCGAAGCCCTGTGCGTTGGGCATGCGATCGACGATGGCCTTGCGGTTCGAGACGTCCCACTTGCCGATGCAGGCGGTCTGGTAGCCGACATTGCGGATGAGTTCGGCAAAAGTGACCTCGCTAGCAGGCATGCCCCAGCCTTTGCTACGGATCGGCTGTCGTCCGGTTAGCAGTGCCGAACGCGATGGCCCACAGACGGTCTGGGCGTAGAAGGAGGTGAAGCGCGTGCCCTCCTCTGCCAGCTGATCGAGTCGCGGTGTTTTGGTCTTCTGATTGCCGTAGCAGGCGAGGTCTCCGTAGCCCTGGTCATCGGTGAAAATGATCAGGATGTTCGGTTTGTCGGCAGCGGACGCTACCCCGAGAGGGGCGATTATTAGAAAAAGCAGGAATATGGGAAGTCTCATGACTACCTATTCTGCAAAAATTGGTACGATTGTCTCGGAGATAATTTTAAGCGCCGAGCCCATGCCTCTTTGATGGGCGGTGACGATGGCGATCAGATCCAGCTCTGGAAACATGAGGATGAACTGTCCGCCGGCGCCCCGACCGGAGCGACAGTCGTAGGTCTTGTCGCCGATTTTCACGTTGTGCCGCCACCAGAAGAAGCCGTAGGAGGTGCCCTTGGCGTTGGTGTGAATTTTGCCGGTGGCGCGTTCGACGTACTCGGCGGGGATGAATTGTTCGCTGTTCCACTGGCCGCCGCCCATCGTGAGCATTCCCCATTTGAGCATGTCGCGTGAGCGCATGCTGCTGCCGGCGGCGGATTTTGGCATGCCGCTGAGGTCGTCTTGCCAGCCGAAGTCTGTGATGCCGAGCTCACCGAGGACTTCGGTCTTGATGAAGTCGCGGGCGGTGCCGGGGACGACGGCATCGAGCACCTGCATGGCGATGGATGGATCGGAGCCCTGGTATTTGAACGGCCGCGGCATGGGCGGGATCGGTGCGCTGTGCTTGAGGTAGATTTGGATCTGGCCTTGGCCTTTGAGTTTCGCGGGCGAGTTCCTTAGCTCGACGGCCTTCGTTTTGTCGATGCGGATGCCGGAGCGCATGTTCATGGCTTGGGCAAGAGTGATGTCTTTCGCGCCCGCGACAACTTGGCTCGGGTCGATATCGGTGAGGAAATTCAGCACGGGTTTGTCGAGATCGGCCATCGTCAGGTGACCGAGTTGGATGGCGCGGCCGATCGCCATCGCTGTGTAGGACTTGGTGATCGACATCTGGTAGTGCGGGTAGTTGATGCGGCCGCGGCGATAGTAGGACTCGAAGACGAGCTTACCTTTGTGCGAGAGAAGCAGGCTGTCGATATTGCCGTGGTCGCCGGCGGCGATTGCTTCCGCGAGGGCGAAGACGGTATCTTGTTGGTCTTCGCCGAGCACGCTGACGGAGATGCCTTCTTTGAGATCGCTTGGCGAGCTGCTGATGTAGGGCTTCTCAAGATCGGGGATCTTTGCTTCGGCCGCGTAGGAAACATCGGCGGCGTTGAGATCGGTAATCTCGGGGGCAAGGCCGTCTTCGGCATAGGAGACGCTGACGCTGAGTAGCAGAATTAGAAGGTGTTTCATGGTTGGTGGTGCTTTTTCTTAGGCTTTGGTTTGATGGCGTCCACGTGGTTGGCTATGAGGGAGAAAACGTTGCCATACAGCGATCGCTCGTTCTTCACAGACAGGTAGGTAAAGTCTTCATTGGGGGATGGATCGGTAGGCACCATTCGAGCTTAGGGTTTGTCAGTAAATAACTCCTACAATCTACAGGTTATTTTGGCCATCACCCGCGTTAGCTTCCAACTCAAATAGCCCGCTATCATCGCTGAAATCTGCCTTGGTGCTGGCTAAAATTCCTGCGCATCTTTGTATGACTTATTTCCTGACAACCCCTTAGGATTCGGTGATCCGCAGGCGCATGACCCGCCTCGGGTCGTCAACGATCGGCTGGTTGTCGCGGATGGTGATCGAGTCGGTGCCGTCGCCGTTGTCTACCGAGCCGACCACGCTGGTGGCTGGTATCCAGTTGATGAGATCGTTGCCGACTTCGACCGTGTAAGCCAGCTGCGGCGCGTCGCGCCTCTTGCGGAAGGTGATGGTCAGGTAGTCGTCGGTCTGGCCTGCTACTTCGATCGCCTGGGTGGTCGCGCTTGGTAGCTTCTGGGGATCGGCGATTGCCGGGTTCGTATCAAGCGCGAACTCTAGGAGGTTGTTTGTGCCGTCGAAGTCGAAATCGGCCAAGCGCTGCGCCGCAGGTTCGGCGCTCAGGCCGTGGGTGGCAGCCCACGATTTGTAGCTCGTGCTCGCAACAGGATGACTGCCAGGTGTCGGACTCAATGCCTGCCAATTGGTCGCGTCATCGCCGTAGATAGCCACACTGGAGCGCGTCAGTGAGGAGCCGCTCCCGTCTGCTCCCATCGGCCAAGGTGCGGCATTGTCGTAGGCCACGGTATCTTCGAACAGAGCTGGGTAGAACGGTGCTCCGATCGCCGGGGCCTCGAGGGCATCTGGTCGTTGGAGGCGCACTGGGGCACCGCTGTTGTCTAACAGATTGCCCGATCCAGCGCTCCATGGACCGCGCAGTTGGGCGGGGGTTGCCGTTGGGTAGGCAGCGAGGAAATTGGTGCGGGCAAGAGTTTCGGTAGCCGGGTCGAATCCGACTATCACTAGCACGCTGCCGGGCGCGAGGGGCTCGGAGGCGAAATCGAAATCTGCCTCACCGCGTAGCCGCCAGTTGGCGAGGCTCTCGGTGGACGTGCCACCGTTGCAGATCTCGACGAACTCGAGGTCGTTATCGGGATCGGCGGCGGGGTTGTACATCACCTCGCTTACTACCACTGACCCGACTCGAACATGGTTGCCGCCGGTGTTGTTGAGTTGGCCGAAGGTCTGTGATTGCATCGGGTAGAAATCTCCAGTTCCATCTGGCCAGCGGCCAAACGATTCGCCGTTAGCGGAAGCTCCGAACTCGGCTCGGTCGACAAAACTGAGCAAGTTGCCGAAGCCGTCGGCGTCGAGCAGGTAAAGATCGTCGCCGCTGGCGCTGTTGAGGGCAAAGTCGATCAGGTTCGTCCCGGAATTGAAACTTCCCTCGTCGATGGTCAGGAAGGCGCCGGTGGCAAGATCCGTGCCGTCGGCGATCTGGTATTTTTTGTATTCGTTGTTGTCATCCGAGATGAACCAGCCGCTCAGGCTCACGCTGGACCCGGTCTGGTTGTAAAGCTCGAACTGGTCGACCGCGGGCAGATCGGTGTGGGCGAGGATCTCGTTGAAGACGACGCGGTTGTCGGCGCCGCTGCCGTCGCGTCCTGGGGTGCCGAAGTAATTGCTTGATGGCCGCCAGTTCGCGCCGTCACCCAAGTAGGCATCGAGCGACGGTTGCGTCGTTGGGGCCGTCGCCAGGTTCTCGAGTTCGGCAGAACTCCCACCACCGTCTGCGCGGCCGGGCCAGCTGCCGGAGTCGTTGAAGGCGAAGTTGAGCAGTTGTGTCCCGGCACTGTCCGCGAGGCGCAGGTTCTCGCCACCGTTGCTCAGCGAGCCGGTGAATATCCCGGCGACGCTCACCGGATCGGCCAGCCACGGAGAGCTTAAATCCGTGTAGCGGTTTGCGAACACCACGGCGTCGCCGACGACGAGAATATGTTCGCCCGGCGGGAGCACGGATTTGTCCGGGAACGTGAAGCTGATCCCGTCGGTGAATTGCAGCCCGTCGAGGGTTAGGTTCTTGGCACTGATGTTTCTTATCTCGACGAACTCGGCATCGTCCGCCT
>JBLHKE010000703.1:0-4226 GCA_047619485.1 Verrucomicrobiales bacterium
AGCTCAACTACGGATCGGGTGGCGCGACCGACATCGAGAACTACGGATTCTGGCGCGACGCGCTGACTATTACTGCGGTCATCGGGGTTGAAGTCACCGATGCCGGTATCATTTGGGGAACCGTGGGGACAGACGGCGGAGGCCCCATTATCAGCTTCCCTGGCATCCCCGGCTACCTCTACATCATCAAGTCCAGCACGGATCTAGATGGTTGGGAGATGATCGACGAGATCAGCACGCTGCAGGCGAGCAAATTCCGCCAGATGCATATCCCGGTCGCCAAACCTGGCCCGCGTGGGTTCTACAAAGTCGAACGTCACAACCCCCCGCAGCGACGCTAGCCCAAGGAGCATGGGGCGTCTCTCCTCGTGCAGGCTATTCTTACCCACCAGGTTCGCGAGTCAGTGTTGCGTGTGTCGGAAGGGGTTTTCGACTGGGGTGTCACTCATCGTTTTCATCGTTCCAGTTTTGACTTGGGGAATGGCGATTGGTAATCCAAGAGACGCATGCTTACACCACCAGCTCGCGCGCTTTCTTCAACAGCGCCGGGATGCCGCTTGGATCGTTGCCCGCCCCACGTGCCATCTCTGGTTTGCCGCCACCTTTGCCGCCTACCAGCGGGCCGAGTTCGCCGATGAGTTTGCCAGCTTGGAAGCGATCGGTCAGGCCGCTGCTGACGTAGGTGCCTAGGTGGACTTTGCCGTCGTCTTCGATGACGAGCACGCCGACACCCGCGAAGGCTTTCTTCTTGAGGCTGTTGAGCATCTCCTGCAACAAGGCGGGACCGCCTTGGAAGTGCTCGGCGATCAATGGGATGTCACCGGCCGCGGCTTCGATGAGTTCGCCTAGCTTGGCGTCGGCTTCTTTGGCTGCCTCGGCTGCCTCGGCTTTCTTGGCGAGTTTTTGCGCTTCGGCGACGCCGTTTTTCAAGGCGTCGCGGTGGCTGCGGATCGTGTCGAGGGCGGTGTTGACGCCCTCAAGTGAGCTCGCGATGGATGGATCGGTGCCACGCAGCACGTCAAAAACCCCACCGTCGATGGCGGCGACTGCCACCGGCTGTTCGAGGGCTGCATTGGCTTTCTCGAACCGTGCGGACAGCTCGTTGATCTCCGCTTCGAGTTCGTCGGCTTCGTTTTGCAGGTAGACGCCAGCGGCGTCGCCACACACGGCTTCGATGCGGCGGATGCCTGCGGCGATGGCGCCCTCGCTCTTGATCTTGAACAGGCCGATGTCTGAGGTGTTGCGCACGTGGGTGCCACCGCACAGCTCCATCGAGTAACCGTCGAGCGTGCCATCGCCACCGCCGATCTGCACGACGCGTACGACGTCGCCGTATTTGTCGCCGAAAAATTGCATGATGTCCTCGCGCGCGGAGATGTCGGCGTGCTTGACCTCTTGCCACGAGACGATGTCTCCCGCAGCAATCTTCTCGTTCACCAGGGTTTCGACGGCAGCGACCTGCTCCGCGTCGAGCGCGCTGCTGTTGAAGTCGAAGCGCAGCCGCTCGGGACCGACGAACGATCCCTGCTGAGCGACGTCATCGCCGACGTGCTGGTGCAGTGCCCAGTGCATCACGTGGGTGGCGCTGTGGTGCGACTCGATCTTGTGACGCGTGCGGCTGTCGACCTGGAGCTTCACGCTTGTGCTGGTAGGCAGCTTCTCCACCTGCAACAAGAAGGCTGCGCCGACGGCGCTGGTGTTCAGCACCGCGATGGTCTCGCCACCATCATCGAGCGACCCACTGTCGCCGACCTGACCGCCTTTCTCAGCGTAGAACGGACTCTTATCAACGAGGATGAAATGCGCGTCGTCTTTCGAGAACGCCTCGACCACTGTTGCCTCACACTCGCTTTGATCGAACCCGACGAACTCGGTCTCGGTGTCGAAGTCGCGATCCACCGCCGCGACGATCGTCTTCGTGCCGCCGGCCGCGCTGATCGTCGCGTGTTCCGCCTGGCGTATTTCATACTGCCCCATGTCGAGCTTCAAGCCGTGCTCGACGGCCATCAGTTCGGTCAGGTCGACCGGGAAGCCGAAGGTCGCCTCGAGTTCGAAGGCCGCGTCGCCGGAGAACACGCCACCCTCGGTCTTCTCGACCTCCTTGTTGAACAGCTTCAAGCCTCGATCCAGGGTCTTGTTGAAGAGGGCCTCTTCGGCATCGAGCGTCTCGATGATCTTCGCCTGCGCGCCAATAATTTCCGGGAAAGTCTCGCCGAACTCTGCCACGAAAGTCGGCAACAGCTTGCTCAGGAATGGTCCATCAGCACCGCCGAGACCGATCGTCCGCCCGTAGCGCACCGCACGTCGCAAGATCCGGCGCAGCACGTAGTTGCGACCGTTGTTGTTCGGGATGATGCCATCGGCGATGCCGAAGCTCAGTGTGCGGATGTGGTCAGCGATGACGCGCAGGGCGACGTCGTCCTTTTCCTGATCGGTGAGGTTCTCGCGCGAGGCTGGCAGTGTGCTGGCGTATTTTTTGCCGCTCAGCTTCTCCAGTTCGGCGAAGAGTGGGAAGAACACGTCGGTCTCGTAATTGGAGACTGGTTTGGAGAAGTCGGTGAAGCCTTTGGTCCCCTGGATGAACGAGCAGGCGCGCTCGAATCCCATTCCGGTGTCGATGTGGCACGCCGGCAGCGGGCGGAAGGTCCCATCCGCCTCGGCATTGTATTGGATGAACACCAGGTTCCAAAGCTCGATGCAGGCCGCGTCGTCTTTGTTGACCAGTTTGCCGCCCGTATCTCCATCGGGCGTCAGGTCGATGTGTAGTTCTGAGCAGGGGCCGCAAGGTCCGGTGTCGCCCATCATCCAGAAGTTGTCTTTGGCATCGCCATTGACGATGTGCACTGCCGGATCGAGACCAGCTGCGGTGAGAACTTCTGCCCAGAGGTCGTAAGCTTCCTGGTCGAACTCCCCCGGGTCACCATCGCCGGGCATGTAGACGGTGGCGTAGATGCGTTCCTTGGGGATCTTCCACACGTCGACGATCAGTTCCCACGCCCAGGTGATCGCCTCCTTTTTGAAGTAGTCACCGAACGACCAGTTGCCGAGCATCTCGAACATCGTCTGGTGGTAGGTGTCCCAACCGACATCATCGAGGTCGTTCTGCTTACCGCCGGCGCGGATGCATTTCTGAGTGTCCGTTGCGCGCGCTGGATCGTACGGCGCCTTCTGTGTACCTAGGAAGAACGGCACGAACTGGTTCATGCCAGCGTTGGTGAATAGCAGCCCCGGCGACTCCGGCATGAGCGACGAAGACGGCACGATGGTGTGCTGTTTCGAGCGGAAAAAGTCGAGGAAGGATTGGCGGATTTCTTTCGAGGTCATCGGACGCCAACGGAAGCCTCGACGGCGCGCATTTCAACCTCGAACAGTACCAATACGTTGGCTTGGGTTGATGCGGGCTGGACGCCTACGCTCACGTCTAGAAGCGCAGGCCGGCGCGCCAGCCAGAATCGATCTCGCCTTCGGCTCGATCAGGAGTCGCTGCTTCGGCCGGTTGCTCCCAGTCAGCGAGCCCTTCCGCGAAGGCTTGCAGAAATGCCGCTTGGACCACCAGTTTCGACACCGCCCCGTCGAGGGGATCGGTCGCGACGGTGTCGTCGATGGATGAGGATTTTGGGTTGAGAATGTCGGAGAATTGGGTGCTTGGCATGACTCGCAGGATTGAGAATGTTCTTGAATATGGATCCAATTTACAATAAATATTATAAATCACAATAGTTATTGTTGGTTTCTGGATGTAGCGAGAGCGGTGGGCGTTCAACTAAGCTCCTGGCGCGTCCGTGCCTAAGTTTCCTAGTGGTGTTCAGCGCCACCAGCTGTCGGAGGCGATCGACATGATCTGAACCTGGTATTGGTCTTCACCAGCAGGGAGGATATCCGGGTAACGCAGGGTAACGATCAGGCTCGGGGCCATGCCTGAATCCAGCATGTTGCTGAGTGGCTTCGCCCAAGCTTGGGTTAGTTCTAAATACCCGATCAGTTTGAACTCATTGTGTCCGGGATAGCTTAATTCCACGGCACGGTAGACATTTTTGTCGCTAAACTGGTAGTTGTAGTAGTCGGAAGGCTTGAGTTTGACTCGGAATTCGACCGGTGTTTTCGGGCGTTGGGCAATGAACTCCTCGTAAGGCATCGGCTGGTATCCAGTGGCGGTTTCCCAATCGAGCTTGAAGCTCTCCTTGGTCTGCTCGACCGCAAAGATGCGGTGGCCGATTCCCGGGAAG
>JBLHKE010000704.1:0-4206 GCA_047619485.1 Verrucomicrobiales bacterium
GATCGAGAATCTGGATTTCCGGTGACACGAGCACGTGGTCGATGGGGATGCCGATGAGTGGAATCGGAAACCAAGTCGAGGGCAATCCACGGCCACGCGCGCTGTCCCGCAGACCGCTCTTTTTCAGAAAGCTCCTGAAATTCGGTGACCATGGGCTGCAATTGAAATCGCCGACGGCTATCCGGTTCCCCTCACCCGCAGCGTAGACGGCCGCGCCCTCTAGCAAATCGTTGCGTGATCTGGTCGCCTGGCGGCCAACTGGAGGCATCGGGTGGAGGGCGACGATTTCGAGTTCCTGTCCGTCGACCTTGTATCGGATGTGCAGAAACGGAATGTCGCCACGCCGTTGCACATCGAGATCAACGAGTTCGAATTTGGACATCACCCAGATTCCGAACGCACCACTCTCGGGGATCGAGAAGTTGTGTCGGTAGCCCTTGCCGATCGACTCGAGTTCGCGGTGCCAGCGCGGTGTCGTCTCCTGCAACACGAGTAGATCCGGATCGGCATCGGCGATCGCCCGTTTGACGGCGGCGGTCCGCTGGTTGAGCAGATTCAAGTTGAGGTGCATCACCGTGTAGCCCTTTCCATCCGAGGCTGCAGTTTTTTTCGTTACGGGGGCGAGGTAGGGATAGAGATGAAATATGCCCAACCCGACCAACACCAAACTCAGCAGCGCCGGGGTTCGCCGTTTCAGGAATAGATTTCCAACTAGCAGAACCACGGCGGCGGCGAAGTAGTAGACCTGGAAGTGGGAGGCTAGGTCGAACAGCCAGAAGAGCTTGCCGCCGAAGGTCGCCAGAGCGGCAACGCAGAGAATGCCAAGCGTGAGATCACCAAGCCGCTTGAATACGAATCCGGCGAGCTTCTTCACGCGAGGTTGCCGGGTTGGAAGCTCGAGATGAAATCCACGACTTCGTCTGGGTCATCGCTCAGGCTTAGCAGATCGGCGTAATCGCGTCCTTTCGCAAGCTTCTGCAGCATCGGGTAAAGGCCGGTCTCTGCGACGTAGCGCTGCGTGCCGAGGAACACCATCGGACTGATGTGCCCAAAGGTTTTGTAGTGGTTCTGCGTCGCGTCCATGAAGATCTCCTGGGTCGTTCCGGCACTTCCGGGAGCGAACACCACCCCGTAGCGGGAAATTTCTAGAAGCCCATCCTCTCGCAAGCTGTTGGAGAAGAACTTGGCGATGTGATTCGAGAACCAGTTGCTCGGTTCGTGGCCGTAAAACCAGGTCGGAATCGCCAGGCTGTCGCACCCCTCGGGAAAGCGCTCGACCACTTTCGCTGCTTGATCCAGGTATCCCGGATCGGTGAACACTGGCGCTGACTTGAGAGTCTCGAGCGCCCAAGCGAAGTCGTCTTCGCTCGCCTCGCCTAGGTAGGCACCGAAGTTCCCCGCCTCCATCGTGCCAGGGCCGCCACCGGTGACGACAAATAGGCCTCGTTGGGTCAATCCTCTTGCGACTCGTGCGACTTTTTCAAAGGAATCCGCAGTGCGCGGTGTTCCGTGGCCACCCATGATACCCACCACTTTTTTGGCGTCCTGTCCTGCCTCGCCTTCGAGCAAGTTATCAAGCGCATTTTCGATGGCGTGATCATGGATTCGCTGTGCGATCGCCTCCAGCACGCCAGCGTGGTGTTTGCCGTTGGAGACAAAGTGATCGTAGATTTGCTTGTCGGCGCTCAGATCCTCTTCCGCTGAATACCCCTCTATCAACTCGGCACGCGTGTAGAGTTGGGGGCGGTAGGGATTGTAGGGAAGGCCGTTGAAGCGTGGAAAAATTAGCGCTCCACGCTTGCGCAGATCCTCCTCCTCCGCACTGGAGCCGAAATGACATCCGAGGAACACCGCCCCACCTACGTTCGCCTTGCCGAGGCACGAGGACTGGCTGCGCAGGTCTAAGCCCTGCACGACACAACCACTCAGATCGCATTTGCGCGCTGCGTAATCTGTGAGGGTATCGATCTCTGAAATTAGAATTTCATTCATGCATCTCGGCTACTTGTCCTTGGTGAGTTGGGGGCGCTTCGCCTGCGGATCAGGTTGATCCTTTAGGGCATGCTTGCGTGCCTTGCCTTCGGTGATCGGATCCCAATCGATCTCGCCGATGTCGAGCTTGTGCAGTTCGAGTTCGTAGACCGCGTCCTCGTTCTTCGAATCGATCTCGACAGCCGCCGCTAGCAGGAGGCCAGACAGGTAGACGTTGTCAGCCCCACCGACCTTGGCCAAGGCATTCGACTGCGCGATGAACAGTTTGGCGAGAGGCTCGGGTTTGTAGTCGGTCTCGACCTTCTTCGGCTGCAGTCCGCGCTTGAATTGGTGGTTCGCGACGAGTGCCGTGCGGTTTCGCCCGTCTAGGTGCAGCGCCAGCCCGATCAACTTGCGCGCCCACTCTGCCTTGTGGGCATTCTCTTGAACCCTGATCTCGTTGACCACGTAGCCAGCGAGGTTGGTGGCGAATTTCTTCCGCTCGACCTCCATGAGCCCGATCTTCTTGATGTCGAAGGCTGGTTTGTCGGCCTTTGGAGGCTGGTAGGCCTGAGCATGGCTATTCGCGAGGAGGATGAGAGTGAACAGCAGCTTGAAGAAGACGCGACGCATAGGTGGAGAAATTACGCGTGTGCGAGGAGTGAAGCAAGGACTTCAATCCGGTTGCCTACTTTCGTCGCGAGCCCACTTGGTCGACCTTGCGCCCGGTCACCGGATACCAAGCGTCCAACTCGGCTGCGAGTTGTTTGACTAGCTCGTCTTTCTTACCGGCGAGGTTGGTGGTTTCGTTAGGATCGGTCTTCAGGTCGAACAGCTGCGGTGCGCCGCCTGCTGGTGGGTATTTCATTTTGCCGGTCGCGCCGTCGTAGGTGAGCAGCAGCTTGTCGTGACCACGGATGACCCAGCGGTAGAGCAGTGAGGCCTGCGGATTCTCGATGTCGGCGATGTCGTGTGCGAAAGACTCACCGAAAATCGTGCTGCGCTCGATGGGCTTCTCCCCTTTCAAATACGGGAGGAGATTGAGACCGGGTAGATCATCGGGAATCTCAGCGCCGGCGGCGGCGAGGATAGTGGGCACGATGTCGATCGAGGAGCACAACTCCGGGCGGTCTGACGCGGGGATGGTGCTGGGCCAGCGGAACATGATTGGCGTGCGGGTGCCGCCTTCATTGGGGCTGCGCTTGGACTTTGGAGCGTAGCCGCCGCTGTCGGGGAGCTGGATCCAGCCGTTGTCGGTGACGTAGATGATCAGGGTGTTCTCAGCGATGCCGGCGTCGTCGATGTGCTTGGTGAGGGCGCCGCAGGTCTCATCAAACCACTCGCACATGGCGTAGTACTTGGCGAGTGGTGCGGGCAGCTTCTTGGCGAGGTATTTGTCGAGCAGGCGTTTCGGTGGGTTGTGTGGGGTGTGCGGTAGGAAGGGCGCATACCAGACGAAGAAGGGTTTCTCGCTCGCGGCCGAGCGGTCGATGAAGTCGAACACTGGCTGCATGCCATCGCGGCCGATCTTGAGGCCGTCATCGCCGTGGCGCCCGCCCTTGTTCGGGAAGCCACGCGTCATGCCCTCGGTGAATCCACCGCGTTGAAAAGAGCCCTCCCAATACTTGCCGCTCTGGTGGCTGACGTAACCGCGCTCGGCCAACCACTTCGGGACGGTGCCGACTTTGTCGATGTGCGAGATCAACATCTCGCGGATGTCTTTGCCTGCCTTGGTCGCGTGCGCCTTGTTGGCGGCGGTGGGTGCTGGCCCGTTGCCGGTGATCTTATTGTCGTGCGAGTATCGACCAGTGAGCAAGGTCGCGAGCGCGGGGCGGCAGAGCGCGGTGGGCACGTAGCCGCGCCGGAATAGGGCGCTTTGGGAGGCGAGTTTATCGAGGTGCGGCGTCTCGATGGCCGGGTGCCCCATGAAGCCGTAGTCGGTGTAGCTCTGGTCGTCTGATAAGATCAGGACGATGTTCGGCGGGCGCTCCACGGCGTGGGTGCTGGCGATGCAGAGCAGCGCGGCGAGGAAAGTTAGGAGTGGTTTCATAGGATATGGGCGGGTCGTGGTGTGGCTACTTACGATAGACTTCGAGCAACATCGACCAGATCGTAATGGCTTCACCTGAAGCTACTCCTTCGGCTCTTTGGCGATCGCGGTGAGATCCAAATCGAAGCAGAGGATCTTACCGTCAGCCTTGTGGCGATGGACTGCTATTGCCAGGAGGTTGGTTC
>JBLHKE010000705.1:0-4197 GCA_047619485.1 Verrucomicrobiales bacterium
CGAAGTTTCGGCCATTGGCGAAGTCGCTCGGGGCGCACCCGCGGACGATCTTTTGCTATGTCCCGAACGGGGTGAACATTTTGCAGTGGCTGCCGAAGGAGGAGGGGAACGCTTACCAGCTCTCGCCAACCTTGGAAGTTTTGAAAGAACACCGGGCGGATTTTTCCCTGATCTCGGGGATGGGGCATCCGAACTCGAAGGGCGGGCACTCGGGGGCGGATACCTGGTTGACTGGGGCTGATCTGGAGGCGGTGGCGGGGAAGGATTATGCGAACACGATCTCCGCGGATCAGGTGATGGCGGAGCACCACGGGCAGTTCACACGATTTCCTTCGCTGGAACTTTCGGATTCTTCAGGGACGGGATCGGCCGGGCACTCGCACACGCTGGCGTTCGACCGGCGTGGGACGCCGTTGCCGGCGGAGGACTCGCCGCAGCGATTGTTCGAGCGGCTGTTCGTGCCGGAGGGAGATGCATCGAAGGCGGCTGCGCTGAAGCGCTATGCGGAGAAGAAGTCGATTTTGGACAGTGTGCGGGACGATGCGAAAGCGCTGGAGAATAAATTGGGGAAGCAGGATCAGGAGAAGTTGGACGAGTATTTCACGTCGGTGCGCGAGACTGAGCGACGCGTCGGGCGCATGGAGGATTGGATCGATGTGCCGAAGCCACAGGTCGATTCGGAGGGATTGCAGCTCGGGTCCCAGCCGAACAACGGGCACGACCGGCCGATGTGGATCGATGTGATGATGGAGATTTCCTACCTGGCGTTTCTGTCGGACACGACGCGGGTGATTTCCTACGAGTGGTCGCGAGAGGCGGGAGGCCGCGGTGGCGGCGGCGAGAACCACCACGAGCTATCGCACCATGGTGGGGATGCAGGGATGTTGAACTCGCTGGCCAAGATCGACCGCTTCCACCTAGAGCGGCTTGGGAGGTTTATTAGTTTCTTGAAATCGACGGATGAGGGCGGTACGCCGATGTTGGACTCGACCATGGTGGTGTTTGGTTCTGGAATGAACTCGGGGGAGCGCGGTGAGCACTCGCCGGATAATTTGCCGCTGATCGTGGCGGGTGGTGCGGGGCTCGGCTTGAAGCACGGGCAGCACTTGGCGCATGATCCGACGGGGCATCCGCCTTTGAATAATGTGATGCTATCCCTGATTCAGAAAATGGGCGTGGAGACTGGGAAGTTCGGGGATGCGAAGGGGACGATGTCGGGGTTGGTCGGGTAGATCGATTTCCGCAAAAAGAGGCGGTAAAATCTGCGCTTTTGGCGGTATAGTGTTATCATCAATATGTTCGCTCGCACCGTTATTGCCCTATTTCTTAGCCTCAGCGCCGTTTCGGCCGAGGTCAGCTTCAACAACGACATCCGGCCGCTGCTGTCGAACACCTGCTACCGTTGTCACGGGCCAGACGAGGACGAGCGCAAAGGCGAGCTGCGGCTCGACACGCGCGAAGGCGCGATCGCTGATCGCAAGGGGAGCAGTGCGATTGTCCCGGGTGATCTCGATGCTAGCGAGCTGATCTACCGGATCACGACCGACGATGCCGACGATGTCATGCCGCCGCCGAAGGCTGGCAAGCGATTCACGCCCGAGGAAGTGGCGCTGATGAAGCAGTGGGTCGCCGAGGGTGCGAAGTATGAGACCCACTGGTCTTACTCCAAGCCGGTGAAACCGGCGCTGCCGAGCGATGTGACGGCGCAGAGCCCGGTGGATGCCTTCCTGTTATCGCGCTTGTTAAAGGAGGGACTGAAGCCGGCCCCCGCAGCGGATCCGCATGTGTTGATCCGCAGGGTTTCGCTCGACCTAACCGGGTTGCCGCCGACGGCGGAGGAGGTGAGCCAGTTTGTAAACGAAAAAAATCCGGATGCCTACGCGAAGTTGGTCGACCGGCTGCTGGCGAAACCGGCCTTCGGCGAACACTGGGCGCGTATGTGGCTCGACCTCGCGCGCTATGCGGACTCCGCTGGTTACGCCGACGACCCGCCGCGCACCATCTGGGGGTACCGCGATTGGGTCATCCGCGCATTTAATGAGAACATGCCCTTCGACCAGTTCACCATCGAGCAGCTCGCTGGAGATCAGTTGGAAAACCCGACCACCGACCAGCTGGTGGCGACCGGATTCCACCGCAACACGCAGACCAACAACGAGGGCGGCACCAACGATGAGGAATTTCGTAATGTGGCAGTTGTCGACCGGGTGAACACGACGATGGCGACTTGGATGGGAACCACCATGGCTTGTGCGCAGTGTCACACGCACAAATACGACCCGATCACCCATGAAGAGTATTTCAAGATGTTCGCGATTTTGAATCAGTCGGAAGACGCGGACCGGCGCAACGAGAGCCCGACGGTTCCGGTGTTTACTGCTGAGCAGAGAGCTAACAAAATCGAGGCCACGGTGCGCATCGCGGAATTGGAGAAATCTCTAGTGGCACCGAGTGTGGAAAACTTACAGGCGCTAGCGAAATGGGAAATCGGACTTAAAGAAGCTGACAAGGTTTGGATGCCGGTCACGCTCGAAGGAGAAGCCAGCTCCGGGGCGACGTTCGAGCGGCTCGAGGAGGATGGATCGTTGCTCGTCAGTGGGAAATCGGCCACGACTGACACTTACAATCTCCGGGGGATCACCGGTGCGAGGGGGTTCAATGCCGTGCGAATCGATGTCTTGAGTGATGATCGTTTGGGTGAGACCAAGGGGCCTGGCCGCAACGGCAACTTCGTTCTCAACGAGATCGAGCTCGTTGCCGGCGCGGATTCGAAATCGAAGCGCGGTCGCTTTGTTCGCATCGACTTGCCGGGCAAGGGCAAGATCATCAACATCGCCGAAGTGCAGGTGTTCAGTGGTTCGGAGAACATCGCGACCAAGGGCAAGGCGAGCCAGACTGGCCAGTTTGCAGATGCCGCTGCCGGGCGGGCGATCGATGGCGAAACGGATGGCGATTACAACAAGGGGAGCGTGGCGCACACGGCGGTGGAGAAAGATGATCCGTTCTGGGAAGTGGATCTGGGTGCGGAGCAGGACATCTCGCGGATCGTGATATGGAACCGCACTGATGGAACCGTGCAGAATCGGCTCGACGGCTTCAAGCTGTCGCTGCTCGATATCAATCGTAACTCGATCTGGACCGAGACTTACAAGCAGGCGCCCAAGCGCGAGTTGGAAGCTTCGCTCGACGGCGGCCAGCGGGCGGTTTTTGCGAGCGCCTCATCGAGCTACGAACGGGAAAAGTTCGGCGTCGCGCAGGCGATCGATGGCAACGCCGGCAAGGATTCCGGCTGGGCGATCGGTGCGCAATCTGGCCGTGACCACTACGCGATCTTCAATCTGGAGAGCCCGCTGCTGGGCGGTGGCATGTTGCAGTTCACTCTGAAACAGAGCTACCCGGATCACGCGATCGGGCGCCTACGAATTTCGGTGGGCTCTGGGCCGCGTCGTGCCCTGCCGCATGTGATCGCCGACATCATTGCGGTTCCCACGGCGACGCGCACGCCCGAGCAGACAGCGGTGCTATTAGATCACTTTGCTGCGATCAATCCGGCCACCGCTGAGGCGAGGGGCGAACTGTTGCAGTTGAAGAAGTCTCTGGTTGATCTCAAGCCGGTGACGACGGTGCCGATCTTACGCGATCTGGCGGCAGGCAAAGGTCGCAAGACGCACATCCAATTGCGCGGTAGCTACCTCGCCAAAGGCGATGAAGTGACGCCCGGTCTGCCGGCGGTATTCATGCAGGGGGACGAGGGAGCAACGATGAACCGTATGACGCTGGCAGAGTGGCTGGTGGACGGTGACAATCCGCTCACCGCGCGGGTCACGGCCAACCGGCTGTGGGAGAAAATTTTCGGCATCGGTATCGTGCCGACCAGTGAGGACTTTGGATCGCAGGGTGAGCGCCCGACGCACCCGGAGTTGCTCGACTGGCTTGCGGTGGAGTTCGTCGAGAGCGGATGGGATGTGAAGGCCTTTCTGAAATTGCTCGTCACCTCCGCGGCGTATCGGCAGGATTCGAATCTGAGCGACGCGCTCGGCGAGCGTGATCCAGACAACCGGCTGCTCGCTCGCGGTCCGCGCTTCCGCCTTTCAGCGGAGATGGTACGCGACCAGGCATTATCGGTTTCTGGATTGCTGAGCAGCAAGATGTTCGGTGCCCCGGTGCGTCCGCCGCAACCGAGTCTTGGAATCAAGG
>JBLHKE010000706.1:0-4194 GCA_047619485.1 Verrucomicrobiales bacterium
AGGTAGCGCTCGAGCATGATCTGGACGCCAAAGTTATTCATCGCCGAACCGAAGAACACCGGCATCTGTTTGCCCGCCAACACCGCCTCCATGTCCAACTTTTCAGTCACCCCATCAAGCAGCTCGATCTCCTGCACCACCTGCTCGTAGAGATCCTCGTCCAGCGCCGCCTTCAGCTCCTCGCCTTCGATCCCGCTCACCTGAATCGGCGCTTTGAAAGTCCCGCCTTTGGTGCGCTCGAACAGGCACACCTGCTCCTTTTCACGATCATACACCCCGCGGAAGCGCGGCCCATCACCCAGTGGCCAGTTTAGCGGCACAGGGGCCAGCTCCAGCACCCGCTCGAGCTCATCGATCAGCTCCAGCGGCGGCCGTGACGGCCGATCCATCTTGTTGATGAAGACAAAAATCGGCACCCCGCGCCGACGGCACACCTCAAACAACTTCAGCGTCTGGGCTTCGATTCCCTTACCCGCATCAACCACCATCACCGCCGCATCTACCGCCGCCAAAACCCGATAAGTATCTTCCGAAAAATCACGGTGCCCCGGTGTGTCCAAGAGGTTCACGCAACAGCCACCGTACTCGAATTGTAGCACCGTCGACGAAACCGAAATCCCCCGCTGCTTCTCCAGCTCCATCCAGTCAGACGCCGTCGAGTTCTGATTCTTCCGCGCCGTCACCGACCCAGCCAAGTGCAAGGCACCACCATAGAGAAGCAACTTCTCGGTCAGCGTCGTCTTGCCAGCATCAGGGTGAGAAATGATCGCGAACGTCCGCCGGCGAGCGATCTCCTGAGCGTGGGCAGATTTCTGTTTCTTCGTAGGCGCAACCATAGTCAGCCACCGTGGCGCAAGCATTCCAGCTTGCAAGCCAAACAGGGGCGACGGTTCTCAACGGCCCCGTCCCAACCCCATAAGAAAATATTCGCGCCATTCGAGTCATTCGCGGTTAAAACTCAGCTACCAATGCCGCGCAAGCCCGCCATCACCTTCATCTTCATCACGCTCGTGCTGGACGTGATCGGCTTCGGGCTCATCGTCCCCATCCTCCCTAAACTCATCACCGAGTTCCACGGCGGCAGCGCCTCCTCCGCCGCCTTTACCTACGGCGCGCTTCTAGCGGTCTATTCAGCCATGCAGTTCGTCTTCGCCCCACTGCTCGGTAGCCTCTCGGATCGCTTCGGCCGACGCCCGATCATCCTCCTCGCGCTGCTCGGTGCCGGGCTCGACTACTTCCTGCTCGCGTGGGCGCCGACGCTGATGTGGTTCTTCGTCGGCCGGGTCATCTCCGGTATCACTGGCGCCAGCTTCTCCGCCGCCTCAGCCTACATCGCTGACGTCAGTCCACCGGAGAAACGCGCGGCCAACTTCGGCATGATCGGGGCCGCGTTCGGCCTCGGTTTCATCATCGGCCCGGCAGCGGGTGGACTGCTTGGCGAGTTCGGGCTGCGCGTCCCCTTCATCGCCGCCGGTATCATCACCCTGATCAACGCCGCCTACGGATTCTTCATCCTGCCAGAATCCCTCACACCAGAGAACCGTCGCCGGTTCGAAATCAAACGCTGCAACCCGATCACAGCACTGCTCGACCTGCGCAAATTCCCCTCCGTCCTCGGCTTGGCCTGGACGCATTTCCTTCTCAACCTCGCTCACCAGGTCTACCCGGCGACGTGGATCCTCTACACGACCTATCGCTACGGCTGGTCGTCGAAGGAGGGCGGTCTGTCGCTCGCACTCGTCGGGCTGATGGCCGCCATCGTGCAGGGCGGACTCACCCGGATCATCGCGCCCAAGATTGGCGACGTGCGCACCGCCATGCTCGGTATCTGCGTCACCGCCGTCGCCTTCGTCCTCTACGGACTCGCTCCGGCGGGCGGCTACATCTATCTGATCATCGTCTTCGGCAGCCTCGGCGGACTCGCGACGCCAGCGATTCAAAGCCTCGTCACCAAGCCGGTCGCAGCCGACGAACAAGGCGCCGTCCAGGGTGCCCTCGCCAGTCTCGCCGGCGTCTCGGCCATCTTCGGTCCGATCATTGCCGTGGTCCTCTTTGCCCTGTTCACCGGCGTCAATGTCTTCGAAGGGTTCCCCGGTGCGGAATCAGTCGCCCGATTCATCGAACAACATCCAACGCCACACATACCCGGAGCCGCGTTCTTTTTCTCCGCGATCCTAGCCGCGCTCGCCTCGTTCCTGGCCATCGCTTCACTGAAAAAAGTCGCCCTCACAGCCTCTAACCGCGGAGATTCTTAGAGAGAAATCCATTGCCCAAGCCGCCGATACAGCCAAAACTCCTACCAGCATGAAAATCATCAAGACCCTAGCCGCGATCACCTTCTTTAGCGCCGTCACCGCCAACGCCCAACAAGCATTCTACGGCGATCCACCAGACGAGCACCACCCATGGGCCATCCACGACGACAACCGCCCACAACCCCCACGCGTCGAACCTGGCGATCGACCATCCGATGCCATCAGCCTCTTCGACGGGACTAACCTGAAAGAAAACTGGCTCGCCACCAAAGATCCGAAGGGACCAGCCAACTGGGATGTGGTCGACGGCAAGATCCTGCAATGCAAGCCCGGCGCCGGAGACATCATCAGTAAAGAACACTTCGGAGATTGCCAGCTACACATCGAGTGGTCCGCCCCAACCGATGTCAAAGGCAGCAGCCAAGGCCGCGGCAACAGCGGCGTGTTCTTCATGGGCAAGACCGAGATCCAGGTGCTCGACAACTACAACAATCCAACCTACGCCGATGGCTTTGCCGGTTCCGTCTATGGAGTCAACCCACCGATGGCCAATGCCCTGCGCAAGCCGGGTGAGTTCAACGTCTACGACATCGTTTTCCGCCGCCCGATCTTCAAGGATGGCAAAGAGGTAGACCCTGGCCACGTCACGGTCTTCTGCAACGGTGTCCTCCTCCAAGACGCCACACCACTCGAAGGCGGTGGCGGACACAAAGGCCGCTCGAAGTCAAAAGCCTTCCCTGAGAAAGGACCACTGAAACTCCAAGACCACGGCAACACCACCCAGTTCCGTAACATCTGGATCCGCCCACTGCCACCACGCTCGGTCGAAGGTGGCGACAGCGGCAAGCTCTCTCCAGAGGCCACCGCAGCCAAGCGCAAAGAGATTGCCGCCAACATCCGGGAAGACGCGAAGAAAATGCTCGCCGACGGCAAAGAAAAAGGTGGGACGATGCGCCTCTTCGAATCGCTGATCTACGACAACGACGACGATACCCGCGCCTTCGCGATCCAGCTGACCGAGGAAGGAATAAAGGAAATGGAAAGCGCACCTTCCGAGGCGCTCGAGAAGCAGAAGGGCGAGATCATGCAAGTCCGCAATGCTTTCAACTACCTGATCAAACACAAGATCCTCCCCGCTGACTTCGGACCGAAGAAGATCATCGAGCAGGTCATCGAGAAGCAGGGCTGGAACAAGAAAAAGCCTTAGGGGTTTCCAGAGCGTCTCACCCCTAGTGGCGTTCGATTGCAAAGGAGCATCCGATCACTATCCTGACCAATCTAAGGGCTTGTCAGTAAATAACTCCTACAATCGGGCACCTCCGAATAACGCATTGCACCGCAGAAGCTTTCAAAAGGCACCAGAGACTGCTGATGCTGGAACGTAGAACGAACGCCTCGTTCGTTCTGGGAAATCACGGCCCCGCAGGAAGGGGCCAAGATTTCCTCGCCTGCAATCCACGCGAGTAGCAGCCAACAGAAAACGATCACCCCGAACGACGCACTTTGCCTGGGGAGCCTGCGAACGGGAGAGGGTTCGAACTGATGAACGTTGCGGCTATCGCGCACACGGACGCTCGCGGATCATCGCTCCGCTCGATCCGAACGAACGGAGGCGTTCGTTCTACCGCGACGACATCGACCGATGGCGGATGCCATCCCGATCCCGAGAGATCCAACCGGCTGGCACTCGGGAGAATGCCGTTAACTACGTGCTATTCGGGTCAGGACGGCATGGCACGTCGATAAGGCGCACCCTCGCCGAATAATGCATTGCACCGCAGAAGCTTTCAAAAGGCACCAGAGACTGCTGGAGCTGGAACGTAGAACGAACGCCTCGTTCGTTCTGGGAAATCACGGCCCCGCAGGAAGGGGCCAAGATTTCCTCGCCTGCAATCCACGCGAGTAGCAGCCAACAGAAAACGATCACCCCGAACGACGC
>JBLHKE010000707.1:0-4173 GCA_047619485.1 Verrucomicrobiales bacterium
GCTCAACCACCTACTAACGCCAGAGTTCCAAGCAAAAATAGAGCCCACTCGTGATCTGGAAGCGATCCTCACCCCCTACTTCGAAGCCCCCACCCCGCGCCTGCTCATCAACAAACTCTCGCTCATCAACATGCGACTTAAAGGCGCGCACCTCATCCTACCAAAAGTCGAACGAACCTTGGGAGCCCACGGCATCACCCCGCTCTCGCCGCTCTTCGACGAAGACCTCATCGACCTCAGCTTCCGCATTCCACCAACTCTAAAACTCGAACGCGGCATCGAAAAGATCATCATGAAGCAGGCCTTTGCCAAGCGCGTTCCACAGAGCGTGATTGACCGCCCAAAAGTCGGCATGCGCGTTCCCGTCTACCACTGGATGCAGAAGGAACTCAAGCGCTACGCCAAGAGCATCCTCTCGCCAAAACGCCTCCGTGCCGATGGCATCTTCAACGAGGAGCGCGTCAAACAACTCCTGAGTTACCGCACCGAGGAAGGCCCCGGCCGCTACGGCATCCGGCTGTGGATGCTAATCACCTTCCACATATGGAAAGACACCGTGCTCGATAAAAACTAGCTCTCGGTGAAGTGTACACTAGCAACCGAGTTGCCGAAGACAGCACGCGTCCACACGAGGTTGGCCATCAGAGTGATCGCCAGGCCACTGATGCTCGACAGCAGATCATCACCGAAAAATGAAGGGCTCGTCGAGCGTGCGACGATCTCTTGGCCACACTATTCGTGTGGTTCCGCCCGCAATCGCTCTCGCCACACCTCGAGTTCACGTGCCGAAAGTTGATTGTCAAAAACCACCCCAGCCCGTCGCCCGTCCTTGGCCGGCTTGATCACCAGTTCAGCAAGGTTCTCGCTGACTCGTCTTGTCACTCGGCTCCGATATGAGCACCAGCCAGTGACTCGAAGCCGCCCTCCGAACAGCTCCTGAAGACGAACAGACCAGCATGCGACCTAGCACGAATGGCACTAGTTTAAGGGCACTCGTCGAGGATTTTCCGATGCCCAAGCCAAGGAGATTGGGGGGGGGAGATCCTCCGAAGAAATTCTACGACAGGCTCGTTGGCCTGCCGACAACCCATCTGCATAGCGATGGGTTTACAGCCTGTAATAGATTGCCTTGAGGTAGTGTGCCTCTGGGATCCGCGCAGCGTGGTCAGGTGCGTGCAGGCGGGTCTCGATCTCGTCCGCGCCAACCCGCACCATGATTTCACGAACGATCCGAAAAAAATCAGCCGATGATACGTGTGCCGAACATGAAGCCGCCAACAAGATACCACCAGGACGCAGGCGCTTGACACCTGCTCGCACCAGGCGCCGGTAGCCAGCTAGCGCACCGATCTTCTCCGTCTGGCGTCGCGCCAGCGATGGTGGATCGATGATGACAACGTCAAACATCTCCGGCCCCTCTTCCAACCAGGCAAAGGCATCGGCCTTCACCGTCTCGTGGCGACAGCGACCAGCTTCGTTGAGCGCCATGTTGCGCTTGGCCTCCTCGAGGGCATGCGCGCTGATATCGACATCCGTCGTCGAGCGAGCCCCGGCAACCGCGGCGTAGATGGAAAATCCACCGCTGTGACTGAACACGTTCAGGACGTCCTTCCCCTCCGAAAACTCCGCCACCCGCTGGCGGTTCTCACGCTGATCGAGAAAGAACCCAGTCTTCTGCCCCTTCAACACATCAGCCTCGAACCGCTTGCCATTTTCCTTGAACACGACGGGCGCGACCACCTCGCCGAACACCACGTCCCCGTCTTTCAAACCGAAGGAACTCTCCGCTAATTCGGCGATGTTCCGGCTCAGGCGGAGGACGATTGCCTGCGGTTGTGGATCGCAAGCACCACGGATCCACCCCAAAACCTCCTCCAAGCGCGGCAGCCAGATCGACGAATAGATTTTGACGACAGCGACATCCGCGTAGCGATCGACGACCAGCGCCGGCAACCCATCACTCTCACCATTGATCCAGCGATAACCAGTCGTGCGATCGTCGAACATGCCCTTGCGAATCTCGGTCGCCGTACGAAATCGTGCGAGCCACCAAGCATCGTCGATCGTGACCTGGGAGCCGACGTGCAACATCCGCAGCCGGATCGGTGAGTGCGGATCGAACAACCCGACGCCGAAAAACCGATCGCGCCGATCGTAGACAACCGCCAACTCCCCAGCCTCCCCATCACGGTTGATGGTCTTGATGCGATCAGCGTAGATCCAGGGGTGCCCATCACGCGCAGCACGCTCGGCGGCAGGGGTCAGACGAATTTTAAGACGGGCGTTCATACCTGAGGGCAGCCGCCCCCGCTTAGGGATCAGAGTTGCGCGAGCGCCTGGAGTTTCTTGCGAACCTCGTCGGGAGCCTCGCTGCTCTCGATGTCCTCGTGGGCACCCGCTTTGATCCACCATTTGAGAATTGCGAGTTCATCAGCGGTCAACTGGGGCTCGCCTTGCGGTGGCATGTGCTCATCGTCGCTCGCCGGGAGCTCGGCACGGAAAATCATCTCGATGCGCGTCGGGTCATCCGCGTCGGGTTCGAGAATAGAACCGTTGCCACTTCCCGCCTGGAGCTTCTCGATGGTGTGCATGGCGAGGCGACCTTTCATTTTCTCAGCCCCGTGGCAACTCACACACTTCGCCTCCAAGATTGGCTTCAGAACTTTCGCGAAGACCGGGAACCCCTCTGGCTCCGGTTCTGGCTCGGGCTCGACTGGCGTCACCGGTCGCGGCCTCGGCGGAGCCTTCACTACCACCGTTTCCGGCGGCTTATTCTTCGCCGACGCTGCCGCCAGTGCGCGCGCGTTGTTCTGCTTCTCCATCATCACATAAACGATCGCTCCGACCAGACAGGCGAGAACAATCGCGAACAGGAAACCGAAGGTGCCGCTCGACTGCTTGACCACGACGGGCCGGGCGGCGGTGCGTGAGGGTGCCCCCGTCGCCGGCATGACACGCGGAGCCGTAGCCGTCACCTTCGGCGGCTCAGAAGACTTGCTCGCAGGTTTTGGGGCGGCCTGCTTCTTCTTACGCTTCTTCTTTTTTGGAGCTGGCGGTGCGACCGGATCAGGAGACGCTTTCGACTCGGGCTCGGCCGGCGTGTCGGGAACCTCCCCACGCTCCAAAATCTCCATCTCGTCGTCCGGTGATTCGGGGATGATAAATTTTGACGCGCACTTCGGGCAGCGACCTTTCTGGCCGACGAGGAATTTGGAAACCTCAATCGATGTGTCGCAGATGGGGCAGGAAATATTCATAGGGGGGCTGCGCAATTTAGAATGAAGATCGCTGCGGATCGACTCTTTTTTACGCCACTGATTGCTCGCCGATCGGTCTAGATCACGCGATCGTTGCCGCCATCGACCGGGATCTGGGCGCCGGTCGTCTTCGTTAGCTCGGTAACCACGGCGAGAGCTGCCTGTCCGACGTCGGCCGATTTGATCTCCGCCTTAAGGAGATTTCGCGTCTTGTATTCCTCGATCGTGATGCCGTAGCGCTCGGCAGAGCGCGCGAGCGCCTCGGGCGTCCACAGCTTGGTATCGAACACCGCGTCTGGATGGATGATGTTGACCCGCACACCGTGTGGGGCGAGTTCCATCGCAGCGACACGCACCAGCTGGGTCAGGCCGGCCTTCGCACAAGAGTAGGAAGCCGCGCCTGCACCTGGCGCCTGCACGTTGCGTGAACCGATGACGATGACATTGCCGTCGACACCCTGTTTCAAAAACGGAATCGTGTAGTGCAGCAGCCGCTGGTGGCTGGTGAGATTGACTGCGATGCTCTTGTCCCAGTTCGACGTCTCCATGTCATCGATGTTCGCACCAGCGGTGAAGATACCGGCGTTGCTCAGGACGATATCGATTCCCCCGTAGGTGCGCACGACCCTGGCGATGGCTTCTTTGAGCTTCTCATCATCGGTTAGATTGACGGTGATTCCCATGCGTCCCTCACCGGTGAAAATCTGCTCGATCTCCGGGTTCAAATCGAGCGCGACGATGACCGCCCCGGCCTCGTAGAGCGCCTCGGCACAAGCGCGACCAATCCCCGCTGCGGCACCGGTCGCGAGCGCGATTTTGCCTTGCAGGGGTTTGCGAGCGCCACCCTTTTTGAGCTTGGCCTGCTCGAGTTCCCAGTATTCGATGTCGAAAATATCGCTCTCCGGCAGCGCCTGCC
>JBLHKE010000708.1:0-4171 GCA_047619485.1 Verrucomicrobiales bacterium
TGTTGGCTGCTACTCGCGTGGATTGCAGGCGGGGAAATCTTGGCCCCTTCCTGCGGGGCCGTGATTTCCCAGAACGAACGAGGCGTTCGTTCTACGTTCCGGCTCCAGCAGTCTCTGGTGCTTTTTGTAAGCTTCTGCGGTGCAATGCGTTTTTCGGCGAGGGTGCGCCTTATCTACGTGCCATTCGGGTCGGGACGAAATAATTGCATAACAAACGGGGTCTACAAATATTTCGTCCTGATCCCTGTTCCGTTCTGCTTCCACGGTGAGCAGCTTGGGGCGCTCGTCAGCGTCCTTTCATGACGAAAAATTAATTTTCTTTGTCATAGCTATGCCCGCGTAAACCCCTGATGATCGTTCGTTAATCACGCAATTTAACCAACCAATTTTTGAAAGCTCTCCTAACCATCACTGTCTTCACGGCGCTCTCCGCGCTACCAGCATCTGCAGTCCTACTTTTTGCTGACAACTTTGACGCCTCAGACACCGGCAACCTCGATCTATCGGATCAGACTGGTCGCCGCTCAGGATTGAACCAGCAAATCCAGGTGCGCTCATCCCGCATCCAGCACGGCATCGCCAGCAACCAGCTCAACTTTCTCAATCAAGGCTCCGGGCGCATCCGCTTCCACAACGACCTCGACAATGATGTGAACACTGGGGAGGGCTGGCATGATTGGTCGACTGGTCCTGTTGGCGCGCAGATTCTCGCGTCCGGCGGGATGCGCATCGAATTCGACTGGAATGCTGGCAACGATACCTCTGGTAACTGGGTTTCCATCAACGCTGGCCATGCCAATGAGGGGGCGGGAGAACCACCCACGCGCGTCAACGACGCCTCGAATGATATCGGCCTGCTGCTGCGATTCAGCGGGCAGAGCGAACTCTTCGACAATGGTGCGAACCTGGGCGCACAGGGCAATCACACCCCGACGATCGGATTGCGCCACGTCACCGTCGATTACCTCTTCAACTCGTTCGCCGACGGCACGAGCGTGGCGATGACGGCTGACGTCGATGGCACGCAGATCTACACTGGCAGCCCGTTCACCTGGGACGGCAACGGTGGCGAATTCTATTTTGAACTCGGGACTTTGGAGAACACCCTGATCGACAACATCCGCATCTCGAGTATTCCTGAACCGACCGCAGCTGCCATGTTCGCCCTCAGCGCCCTTGCGCTTCTCCGCCGACAGCGCAAGTAGAAGGTTTTATCCCGGCCGTCGTTTCTGCGACGGCAACCCTCCATTTTGCCGGTCCCGCAGCTTGCGGGATCGGCTTTTTTGTCATCTGTCCAATTTGAAACCCACTTTATGAAAATCAAATCCATCGCTGTCATCGGGCTCGCTTTCGGGTTCCTCGCATTCTCTGCCGCCGCTGGCGAACTCCTGTTCTCCGATAACTTCAATGCCCCGGACACCGGAAACCTCGACCTGTCCGACCAGACCAACCGGCGCGCTGGGTTGAACACGAACATCCAGGTCCGCTCATCACGCATCCAGCACGGGATCGCGGGCAACCAGCTCAATTTTTTGAACATCGGCACCGGGCGCATCCGCTTCCACAACGATCTGGATGGCGATGTGAATACCGGAGAAACCTGGTTCGATTGGGCGACTGGTGACGTGGGCGCAAAGATTCTCGCCGACGGTGGCTTGCGGATCGAGTTCGATTGGGACGCAGGCAACGACGCCTCGCCGAACTGGATTTCTGTTAATGTCGGCCACAACAACGAGGCTGCGGGCGAACCCGCCTTCCGCGTGAACGAGGGATCGAACGACATCGGCATCCTGTTCCGCTTCAACGGTCAGTCGGAACTGTTCGACAACGGCGCGAACCTCGGCGCTCAGGGGAGTTTCACCCCGACGATCGGGCTGCGCCATGTGAAGCTCGACTACGCCTTCAGCTCCTTCGCTGACGGCACGCCGGTGACGATGACTGCAGAAGTCGATGGCACCCAGGTCTACACGGGCAACCCGTTCACGTGGGACGGCAATGCCGGCGAATTCTTCATGGAGATCGGCACGCTCGAGAGCACGCTCATCGACCAGCTCAGCATATCGACGATCGCCCCCGATGGTTTCGCGGTTGCGCTCGACGGCAGCAAGTTTTTCTCGTCCATCGCGCAGGCAGATCGGATCGGAACGCTGGTGGCCACCAACGGAGGCAGTCCGGAGGATGCCGCCTTTGTCTTCGTGACTGGCGCTGGCGATACCGACAACTCGAAATTCCAGATCGGCGGCGACCGCCTGGAGGGGGGGAGTTTCGACTTCCTCGACGAGCCGGACGGCACCGAGTATTCTGTCAGGGTGATGGCGACCGGAGAAGTCTCCTTGGAGACGACCGGACAATCCTTTGTGCTGACACTCATCGCAGACTCGGACGCGGACCTGCTCCCGGATGCATGGGAGCTCGCCACGGCGGAGAATCTTGATGACCTCAGCGGCCTCGAGGGCGCCAATTTCGATGGCGATAGCCTGAGTGATCTCGAGGAGTATCAGATCAGCTTGTCGAGCTACCCGAACATCAATCCCACGCTCGCCGACACCGATGCTGACAATCTGGAGGACGGCGCGGAGATCGCTGGCGCAGGAGTTCGTCCGCCGACCGACCCGACGTCAAATGACACCGACGGGGACAGCCTCACCGACGAACAGGAGACCAACACGAGCAACTTCGTCGATAGCGGCGACACCGGCAGCAACCCGACGCTGGCCGACACCGACGGCGATCTCTTTCCAGATCCGATGGAGGTCAAATACGCCAGCGACCCGAGCGACCCGCTGGCAGTTCCCGCTTTCTCGCCATCGGTCTCGGCCGTGGCGCTAACGGACGACGCGAGTTCGGAGATCGATCCGGCGAAGACCTACACGCATGCGATCAGCGGCGGCGGCACCTCGGCGGTCAACGGGGTCGTGTTCGAAGAGCTCGGCGTGACGGTGTTCCCGGCGAACTTCCTGTGGGACACCGGTGGGTTCACGATGGCCGAGATCGATCCGATCAACAACGGCGACTGGCTGCCTGCGGACGGCGGTGTGACCGGATCCGGACTGGTCGATCTTTTCGGCTCGTTCACCTATTCGGGAACCGGTAGCGCGGGAGGTGCTGAACAGACTTACACCCTCAGCGGGTTGAGCCCCGGGCAGTCGTATTCGCTGCGGCTCTACGTCCGCGTCTGGGACACCGAGGGGAGCGGTCGGCCAGCGGACATCAGTTTCAGCAACGGCGCAGAGACTGGCTTCGCTCCAATCTTGGAGGATCGCCCAAGCATCGTCCTCGGCGGCGGTGCGAGCGACCACAGTGCTTACATGATCCGCTATGACTACGTGGCGGCAGGCAGCGAGGTGGTCATCCGCAGCGCGGTCCCGCTCGGGGCGCTCGCGGCGAGCGGCAGCTTCCACCTGTATGCGCTGAGCAACGAGATCGGCGGCCCGATGGCGGCTCCCAAGGTGACCCAGATCAGCTACGATCCTGACGGCCCGGTGGTGCGGATCACCTTCGAATCGGTGCCGGGCCAAAACTACATCATCGACTTCAGCCGCGACCTGAACGACTGGCCGAATCTCGACGATTCTTTCCCGTCCCAGGGAACGACTTCGACCTACGAAGATTTATTCGCGGCCGGGTTGGCTTCGCGTCTTTTCTACCGCATCCGGGTAGCGCCCCCGCAGCCCTAATCTGGGAAGGGTGGAGGGCTTACCGCCCCGTAGTGTCCAGAAATTCGATTACACCGGGATCGTCTGATAATCAGCCCGTTAGGGATGCTCCGGAATCCCCGATTCGGTTCGCTTTACGGGTCTGAATAACGCAAGAATGCGCCGATGGACGCATTCAAACTCATTCTGGTGTCGCTGGCGGGTTGGATGAACCGTCAGCAGCAGCAGCACGTGATCGAATAATTGCAGGAGGAGGTCAGGGTGTTGAAAGAGCAGCAGGGGAGTGGTCGGCCAAAATTCACGGATGACCAGAGGCGGCGGCTGGCGCGCAAGGCCAAGCGCATCCGCTTCGGTCGGTTGAAGGAAATTGTGAACCTTGTCACGCCGCAGACCTCGTATGGTGCATTTAATCAGCCGGGCTCTCACGCAGCCTCGCGATGGTAGTAGTTTAGCAGCCCGCCGACGCGTCTGCGCCTCCGCACGCCGGCGTCCGACTTCGGTGGTGGTGGTGGTTC
>JBLHKE010000709.1:0-4171 GCA_047619485.1 Verrucomicrobiales bacterium
GTGTATTTGACCGATAGCTCGTCGAGCTCGTCGCAGTGCAAAATTCCATCCGTCAGGTTCGGGGCGACGCCGTCCTCGCTTGGCGCGAGCTGGATCTTGCCGATGAACATGCCGCTGCGCATCTCAGTGCCTTCACCCTTTTCGGTGAGTGTCACCGTGACGCTGTCGCGCTCTTTCCAAACCTCCTCATCCTCGTCTTCGAGGGCAAAAATATCAAGCATCTCCTCCGCCTCAGTAGCGGCCGCAGCTTCGACTTTGTAGAACGATTTCACTGTCAGCGTCAGTGTTTCGGCACCTTGCGTGGTGTCGAGATCCGCATCGCGCAGCATCAACACCTGGGGCTCGCCCGGGTAGGCGATGTAGGCTGGCGTCGAGTGGTCGCCGAGGAAGAATCCGACCGTGCCGGTGCTCACCGCGCGCACCTTGCCAGTGCGCGGCACGCCCTTCTGACCGTCCAGCGTGCTGTCGTCGATGTAGGTGACTTCCAAGGTATCGCCGCCGAGCATCTGCAACACGCCGTCGTTCGGCTTGGGCGAGCCCAGTGCGGTCGGCGCAGAGGTCAGCATCTCGTGCTTCTTGCCCGGCACCGGAACGCCAGTGAGCATTTCTGCATCGCCGCTGCTCACCTTTACCTGCGCCCTCACCGGTACGCCGAGCTTGCGCATGATCGGCACGTCGGCGTCGACGATCTTAGAATAGAAACGCTGACCGATCTCGATCCGCCCAAGCTCATCTTTGCCGTCGCCAGCCTCCTCGACCTCGGTGCCCACTAGCGACAGCGAATCGATCGCCTTGTTCCAGTTCTTCAGATTGTAATGGCTCATGCCGATGTAGAAGTAGGCCATGTTCGCCCACTTCGTCCGGCCGGCGACCTCGGTGAGCCGGCGGAAGAGGGGGAAGCCCGCCGCATACTGGCCCGACTGGTATTGGCTGAAACCAGCCTGGAACAACGCCTCGTGGTAGAGTGCCATTTTGTCCTCGGCCTGCTTCTCGCCCGGCACCGGTGCGAGCACCCGCGTTAGTAAGATGAAGTGGCTCAGTGCCTCCTTTGTCTTGCGTTGCTCGAGGTGATGTTTGCCCATCGCCATGTGCGCCATATGCGCGAGCGTCGTTCCCTGATTGTCGCGCACCACCGTGTTGAGCATCGCCAGGCCGCGCTCGTACTGCTTGTATTCCATCAGCTCCAGCGCCTTGTCGTAGAGATGCTTCGCGCGGCGATCGATGTCCTCGGAGGCGCGGGCGCGGGGTGAGACAGTCTCGCCATCGGCGGGAGCGTCCTGCGCTAGGCTAACCAGAGGGAACCCAAGCAAGAAACCGAGAAGTATCCCGCCCAGATTTCGATTCACGATTTCGTAGAGTTTCATAGTTGGAAATATTCGTGTAAATTCGTGTCCATTCGTGGTTCTCCAATCATTCCTCAGCTTCCGCCTCCCCACCCACCAGCGCCACGCCGTAGGTCTCGAGCCGGTTGTGCGCCTCGCTAGATTGTTTGCTCTTCGGATACCTTTTCAAAACCGTCCGCAGCTGCGTCACTTCCTTGCCCTTGTCACCGCTGATCCGATAGATGTCGGCGACCTTGAAACAGGCCTGCGCCGCGACGTCGCCACCCACCGACTCCAGTCCCTGCGCGGTTTTGACTGCCCCGCCAAACTGCTTGAGCGCGACCTGGCAATCGGTGATACCCCAGGTCGATGCGGGTTGCTCGTTCGCCGTGCGATAGGACTTGATCGCCTCCTCGTAGCGTCCCAATCCTTGCTGAAGCTGCGCCTGTCGCATCACCAGTCCAGCGGCGTAATCCGGGTCTTTTAACAGCGCTGGAATCTCTGCCAAGGCCTTCTCCATGTTCGGCGGGTTGCGGTGGGTGCGAGCGTTGTAGTAGTCGAAGCGCGCCTTGGTCGCCAGCGGCTTGTCTTTGAGTCGGGCGTAGTAGCGGAACACCGTCTCCTCGGGTTCGTAGTTGGCAACGAATCCGGCGTAGCTCAGAAGCTGTTTGTCGTCCATGCCCTCGGTGCGGATCGATCGCATCACCACTTGCGCCTCGTCGTGCATCCCGAGCGGATGCCGCAGCCGGTTCATCAGCGCCATCTTCTCGTCCGTCTTCATGCCGGCGATGAAGCTCTTGCTCTGCTTGGCGAAAAACTCCGAACGCATCTCCGCATCCCGTGTGTAATAATCACACCACTGCAGCACCCGGTTCATCTCTGCCGGTTTTTCGGCGAACTGTTTGTCCATCCGCGCAAGCCACCCGGCAGGGGCTTTCTCGCTGATCAGAAGGACGTCGCACCATAGTTTGCGCAGCGCGTCATCTTCCTCGAAGCGGTCGCCCATCTTCGCGCCCCAGTAGGCGCAAATTTTCTCCCGCAGCGCCGCCTCGCCGCGTGTCCCAATGGCAGTGCCTAGCACCGTGGTCCAGTAGCGTCCATCCTCTTCTGGATCCTGCGTGTTGTTGCCGCGACCGTCGAACCCGCTCGCTGCGATGTAGAATTCCTTGAGCTTGTCGTTGTTGAGATTGCGCCTCACGTAATGGGCGGTCACCGCGCTGCGTGCCGATGCTGCAGCGCGCTCGTTGCTCTTCAAAAACGCGACCGCCGTGCGCCAGTGGTATTCGGCCGCTTGCTCGTGCTTGCCGAGTTTCTCCATCGCATTGCCGAGATAGGTCAGCGCAGTGCCCGAGTTCGGCTGCGTGACGTAATCGTCGTCCTTCACCATCCGCGCCCAGGTGGCGGTCTGCTTCGCGTCGTCTCCGTTCAGCCCGTGGCACTCGCCCATATAATAAAGCGCGCCCGCAGCGTAGCGGACATCGTCCGGGAAATAATCGACCACATCCTGGTAGGCCTTGATCGCCGCGTTACGCTTCTCGACCTTCTGCAGACAACGTGCCATGCGCAGCAGCACGTAGGGCAGCGCTTTGCTCTTGGCGAACTCGAATGAGTAAGCCTTGTAAGCCGCGTAGGCACCTTTGTAATCCTTCTTGCCGTAGAGCTTGTCGGCGTCCTCGAGGTTCAGTCCTTCGAAAGTGTCCAACTTCGAGAATTCTTTGCTCGGGTAGAGGATCTCGTCCCCGGCGCGATCCTGCGCTGCGACCGTTCCAGTTCCGAACTGGAACACCATCAACGCGACCAAAAACGAAACTGCCAAGGCCTGCTTGGTGGAGGCTGACAGCAATGAGGGGAGTTGATTCAGGGCAAACACTTCAAATAAAGGGTTCAGGTTCTCAACGAACGATGCGTACAGTCCTAACGCTGGTTAGGGGGCGTGATCAAGGACGGTTTGATCTGGTGGGAGAACCGGCATCGATCCTCGACGGATTAGGGTAAGCGGGTTCGGTGGCGTTTGGTGACGGGCTAGCGGGGGCATAGGGATCGATCGATCGCTAACACGTTTCGCGACCTCACTGTCAAAATGAGCTTTCTCGCTTCCAGCTCAAGACCTTTACCTGTAGATGACCTGCCCCCTATTGGGCAGGACTGCATCGTTGTCTTACTCTCCTTTTTCGCTTTCCCGACCTGCCCAGCATGTAAATGGAGGTGGTGGAACGCTGGATGATGCGGAGACCGGCCACCCAAGATCTTGGTCATCTTGAAGCCATTGCAAACTCCAATGCGCCGTAAGCGTTTGAATGCGGCATGGAGTCTGCTACAGACCGGAATATGCGAACTCTTGAGAACAAATTTTACATCTTTATTTTGGCCGGCCTGCTGAGCGCCGGGCACGCGGTCGGACACCCAGGTCATGATCATGGGGCTAGCTCCGCCGATCATAACAAGGTTCCGTTTGTCGTCAGCAACTGGGGCAGTTTGCTTTACCGGAGCGCAACGGAATACACGCTCCCCGTTGACGAGGAGCTCAAGAAGCACCTAGGGAAAAATCATGGTGGAACGGTTGTCGATCCGACGACAGGCAACCTCTACACGACCATCGGGGCAAAACTCATCCGCTTCAAGCCGTCACCAAGTAGTGGCATCATCATGGAGGATGCCGAGCGATTCGGAGTTGGTAATTTTCATGGGCTGGCACTCAAATCCGGCGGGGCGGAACCCAGCTTCTACTTCGCTGACAACGAGAGGCACCTGGTCCGGTTTCACAGCTATGGCGATGGCCTGACCACGGATCATTCTCCAGTGAAATCCATCGACCCCTATTTCACCAAAGGTGGCTCTTTCAACCCGAC
>JBLHKE010000710.1:0-4163 GCA_047619485.1 Verrucomicrobiales bacterium
GGTAAATCCCCTTGTGCGGAGCGATGGATCACCGTCACCTCTTGAGGCACTCCATCAATGAAAATTTCGGCCGAGCTGTTCCTAGGATCCTCCTCTGTCGCCCCTTGATACGCGCAGACCAAGTGGCACCACTCGTCTGTTGAGTAACCATCCGTAACACGTAAATCGGCATAATTTTCTTTACTCCCGATCAGAAAATGCAGCCCGCCATCCTCGTCGAGGGTCACCGCCCAACCACCTCCACTATCACCCTTCGGAAATTTGTTCGCCAGGTGCGATGCCTGCAGCCGAGCAGGTTTGAGACGCATGCTCAATGAGAAGCTCGAGCTTGAACCAGGCTTGGCAGAAAATTGAACGCCAACATTATCTCCCTCGAAAAATCGCATCGCCCCACCAAGCACACCTCCCTCTGGCTCCCAAACATCTTGGAAAAAATTGCTATCTGACGAAATATTTCCCGGATACTTACCTGTCGCCGAGTCGTGGACTACGACCCCGGTAGCATCGTCAAAACGCCATTTCACGAGAGGCAGCGCAAGGACTTTCACCACTACTTCATCCACCAGCGCCTCACCGTTCTCCAGCGTCGCCGTCACCGTGAGCAAGTACTTACCAGGAATTGAAAACAGTGCCTGCCCGCGACCCGTCGCGAGCTCAAAATCGAATTCCACGTCCGCGTTGCCGCGCGCCTCCCATTCGAATCCCGCCAAGCCCTCAACCTCTCGCAGGTCGGGATCCAACATTACACCCACCAGGCCGCTCGGCGGAAGTGTGCGGTGGTCATACTTGATAACGACATCGTCACCCGCGTCGAGGGTCGCTTCGACCTGCGCCAAAGCGGCTCCTGCGACGAACAAGCCAGTCAGGAAAATAAGGGTCGCGGTCACTGGTCTCAGGCGGTGCTTCATCATGACAGTACCGCAGGGAGCACGGATTTGGATGCAGACTCATTCTCTTCCGTCGGGCAGAAAGGTCAAGCGAACGCTAGCAAGCCGCCAGTCCCCACGCTGTAAAACATGGAGTGCAACTCCATTCTACGACCATCCTAACGGATGCCCAAACCGAATGGGAAGCGCTCTGGGCAAAACAGTGTTCACCCCTTGCCGTCCAAATATTTCCAAGCGCCCTTGTAGCGTTTGAACCTCGAGCGCTCGTGGAGTTGCAGTGGCTCATCATTCCAGAAATAGTCAGCGACGAATTCCACCTTACCTACCTTGTCATCTTTGCCGCCCTTCGAAGTGCCAAGGATGTTGAGGAAGCGCCAGTTGACCTCGTTGATCGTCTTCTCCAACTCGGCCCTAAGATCAGGCTCCCGCTTGTCAGGATGGGTGGTGTCCACTAGGTAGTCAGAGAGGCGAAAAAAATAGGCGCTGTATCGCGAGCGCATTAACTGTTCGGCAGTCTTCGGTGTCGATTTGCCGTGGTGGTAGGGCATGCAGCACTCAGCGTAGGTGGCGCGGCTCTTGCAGGGGCAGAGCGAATCTGCTCGGCGTTGGGGGAATTGCTCAGGTTCGTGCTCGTCCATCTTTCGGCTAGCAGTCTGCGGGAGCCGCGAATCAAATCAACGTATCTTTATGGGCTCAATCATCTTGTCTGTCCTGGATCGAATCACCGCATGACTGGCAGCGTTGGACAAGTCGACCGACTCCGACCGCAGGTAGCTGCGGAGCCTGATGATACTTTCTTCACAGAGTTTGCCGATGGGGAGAATGTTTCCTCTGGCTATCCAGCTTTCAGCAGCGAGCCTCCCATCTTGTTTGGTTCGCCCATTGTGATCTTTCTTCGACAATCGCGACCACCAAACTGCAAAACTGAAACATGGAGATGCCCAGCCACATTCTATCGCGCCGTGTGCCCTGCCCCGCGTGTAGCCAGGTGCCGCTCATCTTCGTCTCCTGCAGCGCGTGCAACTCGACGTTTGCGTGGTGCGGCGAAGAGGATCATGCCGTCGGTATCTACGACGGGACCGATCTACGCGAACTCGGCCTAGGCGACACCCCCGAATGGGCGCGCGAGGGCTGCCCAGTTTGCAAGGCAGACTCGATGGGCTACTCGACCCGTGAGCAGGTTGAGGGTCTAGGTTTTCCTGCAGCCGATATTTTCCCCAACGCTGGCTCTTAAGAGGTAGCGTCGGCAGGAGTGCCGACACTACTTGATCAACGATGGTACTGACTAAGGGCTTGTCAGTAAATAACTCCTACAATCTGCTGGTTATTTTGGCCATCACCCGCGTTCGCTTCCAACTCAAATAGCCCGCTATCATCGCTGAAATCTACCTTGGTGCTGGCTAAAATTCCTGCGCATCTTTGTATGACTTATTTCCTGACAACCCCTAAGGCGAGATCGACGCCACCAGCCGCACGTAGCGCTGCTGGGTTACTGGAGCATACGAGCGGTAAGTCGTCGCAGCGAGCGTCGAGTCGGCCGGTGCGACGCTGCCTCCAAACACGAAGTCATCGCGCATCGGATACCAGTTCTTCAGGTCCGTCGATGTCTGCGCTTCCAATTTAATATCGTTCGTCGCTAGATCGCGGGAGAACTGAACCACGAGGTGGCCATGCTCATCGAGCTCAACGCTCACCGGCGGCGGCGACGCTACGCTCGGATCCGAACCGGTCGCGAACTCGATCACGTCGATGATTGTGTCGGCGTCGCTATCGGTGGACGTCGGGTCACCGACCAACCCGCGAGTCACCTGCCAGTCGACAAGGCCGACCGGCGCAACATCGAACAAGATGGTCAACTGGGCAGTCGTGGTTCCAGCTTCGTTGCTTGCCGTCAGCGTGTAGTTTCTGCGTCCGTCCGGCGGCACGCGTTTGACGCTTTGCAATCCGAGATCGAAACCGAAGTCCGCAGCGAAGCGGGCGTTGTTGTGCGCGCCAGCGGCGATGATATTGATCCCCTCGACCAGTGGGGTCACGTCGATCTCGAACGGACGGTGAATACGCCCATCGTTGGGGCTGACACCGGTTGGTTGGGTATCAAAATCGATGACTCCTTCCGGCAGCAATTCGCGCAAAACCTCGGTGCCGTTGAGGTAGATCTCGGCGCCGTCATCGATCAGCAGGTCAAGCACCAGGCTCTCCACCTGATCTACCTCATCGAGATGAAACTCTTTGCGGAAATAAGCGGTTATGTAATCGCCGCGTTCTAACTTCGTCGTTTCGACGTCGTTGCCGTAACCGAATACTCCCAGGCCGTAGTTCCAGCTGTTGTGGTCGAAATCGACGTCGCGCCATTCTGGACCCTGGCCGTTCCCATTCGGGATATAGCGCCACAGGCTACGCTTTGGAAACCCACCGAGCAGCGGCCTGAAAGTGACTGGAGAGCTGGAAGGGCCGATCTCCGGATCGATGCGGCTGCTGGTAGAATAATGGCCTCTCTCGACATTGTAATTCATCGTGATCTCTTCGCCTCTAACGATCGAATCTTTGGTCGACCAGAAATAGCGAATGGTTGGCGGCAGGATCACCCGCTGCGTTTCACTGACGGTGTCGAAGGTCGTCTGCGCGGTAAGTGTGAATTGCAATTCGGTCGCATCGTAGGGAATCGTAAACTGTGTGCTTCCGGCCGGACCCGAGACAGAACCGATCCCGTGCGATAGGGTCAGCGGGACATCGTGGCTCACCTCCCAGGCAATCGTCACCATCTCACCGGGTGCAGCCGCCCGTGGCGAAACCGAAAAGTCCAGGAAGCTGAAGTTCGCTTCCCCAGGCGTTCCCGCTCCCAGTCCGTCGTCGTATGGTCGGATCGCCCAGTTGTCAGGATAAGTCGGTGGCGCGCCCTCGTCGACCCGATAAGCTGGGTCGGGGAAGCCAGCTAGCTCTAGCGGATACATAAACTCCACCCGCTCGATCTCGCGACCGTAGGCATCGACAAGTGCCTGTGCCCCCTCCATCGAATAGGTGCCCTCCGGCAGCGGTTCGGTGAAGGTGCCGATCACCGGGCGGGCACCGGGCCAGGTTTCAGCGAAGGTGCCGGGATCGGAAACGATCAACGCGTAGCCGTCGGCCGCCAACACCCGTGGCGCGGCAACAGAAAGATCAGAATGAATGTTTCCAAAAAGCTGGATGCCGTTGAGGTCGAGCGGTTCGGTGGCGCGATTATGGATTTCGAAGAACTGGTAAGGCTCGACTGGGAGCGTCCCGTTGTAGGACCAGAAA
>JBLHKE010000711.1:0-4158 GCA_047619485.1 Verrucomicrobiales bacterium
CGAGCGCAGCGAGATCCGCGTGGTTGGAGGTGGTGGCGGGGGTGTGGGGTTACTTGGAGCGTGGATTGCATGCGGGGAAATCTAGGCTCCTTCCTGCGGAGCCGTGATTTCCCAACGGACGGGGGCGTCCGTTCTACGGCGTGGGCCACAGCATTCCCGGGTTGGGCATCGAAGGTCCGGTAGAACGAACGCCACCGTTCGTTCGGGTCGAGCGCAGCGAGATCCGCGTGGTTGGAGGTGGTGGCGGGGGTGTGGGGTTACTTGGAGCGTGGATTGCAGACGGGGAAATCTAGGCTCCTTCCTGCGGAGCCGTGATCAGGTCGACCGTGGCGATGTAGTGCGCCCGGCGATCGCATTCGAGGCGGAATCGATCGCCGGGCCGATGGACGAGGCATCAGCGCGGGCGGTGGCTAGAGCGAGCTTTGCCTAGGAGGCGGATTCCTTGTCGTCGAGCCCCGCACCGAAGCGTTTTTCGAGTAACGCTAGTGAATCCTCTCGATCGGTGACCGTCTTCTTGAAGAGCGCCTTCTCTTGGATGAGACTCAGCCATTCGAAGTAGGCGGCGGCCACTCCGCTGGCTACCAGTAGCTGGCCGACCGAGTCGTCAGCTTCTGCCGACAAGGCCAGCTCATCTGCCTTGCGGTGGGAGTTTTGGAGTCGGCCCTCTTTGATTTGCGAGGCTAGCTGCTCATCGATGGCGGCGACGATCCCGGCGATCGCGAACCAGAAGGAGAATCGTGATAGAATCGAGCGGATCATCCTTCATGGCTCGTTCCGTTTTGGTAAGCTCGATCCGTCGGGGTTCTTTAGCGGGAGTCCGAAAAGGTTTTTGAAGCCGTCGCCGAAGTGCGACACTTGGTAGAGGGCAATGTCGTGCAATTTTTCGCGCAGGGTCTCCGGCTCTTCGGCTTTCGCTACCTTCAGTGCTTCTTCGAATTTTTCGGTCAGATTCTGACGTAAGGTGTCGGCCTCCTCTCCCGAGTCCTTCTCAGCGAGGGCTAGTTCCAGGCGTGCGGAGTCGAGGGCGAGGTGCAGGTCGCGCCAAGCTTCACTGATCGCTCCTGCGGCACTGCCGAGTTCGCGCCTGCCGATCTCATCGAGCTTGGCGAGGGTGCCGCGCGCATCGTGTAGCGCCTCCGACAGCGGTCGTGCCAATTTGTCGAAGTCGGCACTGCTCCTGATGTCGCCCTCGGCGGCCAAATAGTTCAACTCGCCAAGGTGTTTCTCGATGGTGTCGATCGAAGTTTCGCTAAGGTCTTCGAGTGCCCGCAGTTTCGCGATGGCTTCGTCGGTTCTTGCGGAGGTGGCTTGATCGGCCGCGCCGCGCAGCTGGTTTAGGGCGGTCTTGAGACCTGATTGGAGCAGACCTTTTGCCTTGAGCAGGTTGATTTCAATGTGGTCGACGAAGTTTCGTGCGGTGTTGTCCATGGGTATCTGTTGGTGGCGGTGGATGGTGGCGTCCGCGAACCCCAAGGGATTCTGGATGGGAACTGCGAACGTCATTTTGAGAGTGATGACCGAGACCTAGCCGATCAAAGGAACGGTAGTAACCTTCCGAGTAAGTTCTCCGCATGGGTTGTCTCGTATCGGGCTTCCCTTGTTGGAAATAGTCTTGTAGGTCGTGACCGCATAGAGGTCTGCACTGCTTGTACTATTTTAGCACGAACGAGCGCGAGTGGTAAGATTGGACACTGATCTTGACTAAACGCTCCCACCACGGGAAATAGCTCAAGGAGCCTTCTTTGCCGGATAGCCCTTCCATAGCCATTCCAAGGCGTGGGGAAGAATCTGTGCCTTTGCTGCGCCGAGCCCGTGACCGACATCTTGGCAGAACAGGTACTGGTAGGGATATCCCTTGGCCTTCAGTTCGATCGCCATGCGGTTGTTGGCTTCGACCCAGTCATGCATGTCGTCGCGCATGATGTTGGGATTGAGCAGATCGCGGTCGCCCACTGCCAGAAAGATGCGCAGCGGCTTGCGCGGGCTCTGTGGGATAAGTGTTTTATGAAAGCCCCAAGCGCCATCCGGTGTCTCCGGGTTGAATGGCCACTGCTGGTTGACGAAGGTTCCCGAAAACGTCAGCACGCGATGATAGAGCTCGGGGTGATACCATGCCATGATGAGCGCTGCCGAACCACCAGAACTGTTCCCCATGGTCGCACGGCCTTCGGGATCTTTCGTCAGCTTGACCTTGCAGTTTTTCTCCACTAGCGGCAGCACGTGGGTTTCGATGTAATCGGCAAACAGGCCGGACATGGTGTCGTATTCTTTACCGCGCTGGTGCCCTTGGGCATCACCACCACCGTTGGAAATCATAATAGCAACCAGCTGCGGCACGCGCTTTTGGGCGATCAGGTTGTCCAGTGTGTTGGTCAGCCTCGTATCTCTCTTGTCGCCCTTGGGGCCGTCGTGTTTGACGATGAATGGTGCCTCTGTGCCCGGCACATACTGTGCTGGAACATAGACCGTAATGGTGCGCTTATAGTCGATCACATGGGTCTCGACGATCAAGGTCTTGGGGTTGTTGGGAGCGACCTTGCCAAAAACTTTTCTGGCAATCCCAGGGTTGAGCAGGGTGCCATCCTTTGAATCCATGGTGAACTGGTAGACCTTGCCCTTCGGGACGCCTTCGACCGCCTTGAGTTCAGGCGCGGGCACGTAATCAGGACCGATCAAGAAATTGCCATCAACAACCACCGGCGGATTTACGCCGGGTTTCGAATCTAGCCGAGTGAATTTCGGGGAACCGGGGGCGTCGAAACTGCGCGTCGGCGGGGTCGTGCGCTTCTTTTTAGTTGGCGCGGGAGCTTTCTTATCTGCGCAGAAACCGGGTGTGCAGAGTGACAGCGTGAAGGTGAACACGAGGAGTAATTTTAGAACCATGCCTTTACCAATAGGAGTTTTTTGGGATTTGCTCAAGATCGGATGCACCGATTTCCATGAGTCGGGATTGATGCTATGCTACACAGGCCGTGATTCTCCCTCCTCCTTCGCAACAGCACCCCAGCCAACTGCGCCTCGTCTCGGACTTGCATCTGTTCAGCCGGCGATCGCGCGCCGACGAATACTTGCCGGCAATTCAGAATGCTGCTGCGGAAGCTGATCTTTTCGTCTTGGCCGGCGATACATTCGACTACAAATGGGCGCATCAACCCTGCGCTGAATCGTTCGCCGATCAAGCCCGCGACTGGCTCGCAGATCTTGTCGGGGGGCAGCCTTCGTGCCAGTTCCAATTCATCCTCGGCAATCACGATCACCACTCGGCTCTCATGGAAAGGCTCACGCAACTTGCATTGGAGTTGCCGAACTTCGAATGGCACCCGTGGTTCCTTCGCCATCGCGATGCGATCTTTCTCCACGGCGATGTCGCGAACGGATTCGCTACCGCCGAGCGCCTTTCCAAATTCCGTGCGCGCTGCGATCGCCACAAGCACCGCCCTGGCCGCGTCCGTAATCGGATCTACGACGTCGCCGTCGCGACTCACATCCACACCTGCTCCGGCAGCTTAATGTTCCCTGCGCGCCGTGTCGTACGACGCATCACCCGCTATCTGGAGAACATCGGCCAAGGCGCAGATGCCGGCACTCGAGACGTGTTTTTTGGCCACACCCATCGTCAGCTCGATGGCTTCGAGTTCGCTGGGATGCGCTTCCACAATCCGGGGGCGCCGATCAAGGGGACTCGGTTTCGCATCCTCGAGGCAGAGATCTAAAGCGCGTGGGCTAGGGGGTTGTCAGGAAATAAGTCATACAAAGATGCGCAGGAATTTTAGCCAGCACCAAGGCAGATTTCAGCGATTATAGCGGGCTATTTGAGTTGGAAGCTAACGCGGGTGATGGCCAAAATAACCAGCAGATTGTAGGAGTTATTTACTGACAAGCCCTAGGAGCCTGGGTGATGATCAACGGCGCCGATCCCCAAGTATCTCGCATGCACTGTCCCGTCGACTTTCCAACAGGCAACTCGATGACGGAAAAGTCATCCTCGTTGCCCTCGCGCTCCTCGATTTTATCCCAATCAATTTTATCTATGGGCACCTCCGGAAACCTGCTGTGGAAATGGGGCGCAGAGAAAATTCCCGCTGGCGAGGCGATAAACGCTAAGCTATCTGGTGATAGTGGGCGCTTTAGCAACGAAGACAGCGGGGATTTTATCAA
>JBLHKE010000712.1:0-4153 GCA_047619485.1 Verrucomicrobiales bacterium
GTCGTCACGCAGATGGGCAACCAGATCCACTCGTCGATCGAGTACCGTTCCGCCGCCATCATGGTGCAGCAGGGCGTCATTGGTAAAATCAAAGAAGTCCACGCCTGGAGCGGCGCGAAGTTTCCACAACGCGGACGACCAGAGGGCGAGGACCCGGTGCCGAAGACCCTCGACTGGGACAAGTGGATCGGGGTCGCCGCGATGCGCCCTTACAAGAACGGGATCTACCACCCGTTCCAGTGGCGCGGCTGGATCGAGTTCGGCGGTGGCGCGATCGGCGACTTCGGTTGTCACATCCTCGACACCCCGTTCAAGGCGCTCGAGCTGACCGCCCCGACGACCATCAAGGCCACCGTCCCACAGGACTGGGCCGACAAACCCGAGTGGCACACCGAGAACTGGCCCGACTGGGAGATCTTCGAATACAATTTCCCCGGCACCAAATACACCGCTGGCGACAATCTCAAAGTCGTCTGGTACGACGGTGGCAAACAACCACCAATGGAGCTCGTTCCCTTCGAGAAAGAAGGCCGCAAGCTCCCCGGTGGCGGCAGCCTGTTCGTCGGCGAGACCGGCACCTTGTTGCTGCCACACGTTGGCGGTCCGCAGCTCGTCCCCTACAGCAAGAACCGCGAGGTGAAACGCCCCAAGCTCGAGGGCATGAGCCACTACCACAGCTTCGTCGACGCCTGCCTCGGCAAGGGCAAAACCGGCTCAAACTTCGGCTTCGCCGGACCGCTCACCGAAGCGACCCTGCTCGGCAACGTCGCCAACCGCTTTGCCGGGCAAGAACTCGCCTGGGACAGCGCCGGTCTGAAGTTCTCCAACAACGAGGACGCCAACCAACTCATCCGCCGCGAATACCGCGAGGGCTGGAAGATGGCGGGGCTGTAGATTGCTTCTCCGACTTGGAAGAAGAGCAGTTGCTAGACGCGTATCAGTCGGAAAATTGGTCAGATGCGACCCTCCATTCCTCCGTTATTTTTGTGATTCTAGGAGCCTGTCGGACTTACCCGCTCCGGATCAATGAAAATCACCTTCCCAGAGTCACTGCCCGTCTCGCGCAAACGCGCCGAGATCCGTGACGCCATGGAAAAACACCAGGTCGTCATCGTCTGCGGCGACACCGGTTCAGGTAAAACTACCCAGCTACCGAAGATCGCGCTCGAGATGGGACGCGGCACGAAAGGCAAACGCATCGGCTGCACCCAGCCACGCCGCATCGCCGCCACCTCTGTCGCCAAACGCGTCGCCGAAGAACTGCAGGTCGAACTCGGGCGTGAGGTCGGCTACCAGATCCGCTTCGAGGACCGCACCACTCGCGACACCACCGTCGTCAAGTTCATGACCGACGGCATCCTGCTAGCCGAGACGCGCGGTGACCAGCAACTCCGCAAGTACGACACCCTCATCATCGACGAGGCGCACGAACGCTCACTCAACATCGACTTCATCCTCGGCTACCTGCACCGGCTCCTGCCGAAACGCCGCGATCTGAAGGTCGTCATCTCCTCCGCCACCCTCGACGCCGAGACCTTCGCCGACTTCTTCGACGACACCGCCATCATCCAGGTAGAAGGCCGCGCCTTCCCAGTCGAGGACGTCTACCAATCGCCACTCAACAACTACGAAAAACTCGCCGATCAGGTGCTGCGCGCCGCCGAGGAACTCGCCAGGTTCGACCCCCTCGGCGACACGCTGGTATTCCTCCCCGGCGAACGCGAGATCCGCGACGTCGCCGATCTGCTTGAAGGTCGAAGACTCCCAGGTACCGTCGTCCTCCCCCTCTTCGCAAGGCTTGCCGGCAAGGCGCAGCAGCAGGTTTTCAAAACCACGCCACACCAGCGCCGCATCATCCTCGCCACCAACGTCGCCGAGACCTCGCTCACCATCCCGGACATCCGCAGCGTCATCGACTCCGGCATCGCGCGCGTCAACCGCTTCGACCCGCGCTCTGGTATCCAGCGGCTACAGATCGAAGACGTCTCCAAAGCCAGCGCCCGCCAGCGCCGCGGACGCTGTGGCCGCATCGCCGATGGCATCTGCGTGCGCCTCTACGACGAGGAAGACTTCGAGGACCGCCCCGACTTCACCGATCCCGAAATTCTGCGTAGCAATCTCGCCGGCGTCGTCTTGCAGATGGAGCACCTCGGGCTCGGCGACCCGCTCGACTTCCCCTTCGTCGACAAGCCGCAGCCGAAACGCATCAGCGACGCCTACAAGACGCTCGAGGAGATCGGTGCCATCTGGAAAAAAGGCAAAGATCGCGGGCTCACCGAGATTGGCAGAATCCTCGCCCGCCTCCCCCTCGACCCTCGTGTCGGCCGAATCCTAATCGCCGCCGACGACGAGAACTGCCTGCGCGAAGGCCTCATCATCGCCAGCGCCCTCACCGTGCAAGACCCGCGTGAGCGACCACAGGAGAAACAGCAACAGGCAGACCAGGCACACGCAAAATTCCGCGACAAGCGCTCCGACTTCACCACCTGGCTCAACTGGTGGCACGCCATAGAGAACGCGCGCAACCAATCCAACAACTCGCTACGCAAATTCTGCCAGGCCAATTTCATCAATTACCGCCGACTGCAAGAGTGGCTCAACCTGCACCGCGAACTGCGCAGTTCGCTGCGCGGCCTGAAGTGGCAGCTACCCGATCCGAAGAAACCACTCGACGACCCAGCCGACACCTACAGCGAGCCACTCCACCGCGCCATCCTCGCCGCTATCCCCTCGCACATCGGCTACAACCAGGGGAAAAAACTTGGTTACAAAGGCGCGGCCAACAAGATATTCTTCCTCTTCCCCGGCTCAGGCGTTTTCGCCAACGCCCCGGTCTGGTGCATGGCCTTCGAGATGGTCGAGACGGCCAAACTCTACGCTCGCAATGTCGCCATGATCGATCCCGCGTGGATGGAGAAGGTCGCACCGCACTGCTGCCGCTACCGCTACAGCAACCCGCACTGGGTCGCCGATCAGGGAGCGGTCTACGGTGAGCAGTCGCTGCTCGCCTTCGGACTAACATTAGTCGATAAACGGCGCATCCACTACGGCCGCGTAGACCCGGCCGAGGCGCGCAAGATCTTCATCCTCGAAGCCCTCGTCAACGGCGAGACCAAATCACCGCTCCCCGCGCTCAAGAGGAACATCGAGACCATCCGCGCCGCCGAGAAGCTCGAGCACAAACTGCGCCGCCACGGCGGACTCCTCCACCCCTACAACGTCATCGCCTTCTACGAAGAGCGCGTGCCGAAGGAAGTCCACACGCAGAAGCAATTCGAGCAGTGGGCGAACCAACAGCCCCCGGGCGCACTCGACCTCTCGCTCGAAGACTGCATCATCCCGCAGTCCGAGCCGATCGTCCCCGACAACTATCCCGACGAAGTCTTCAGCACCGACGGCGAGAGCCTCTTCCAGCTCGGCTACCTCCACAACCCATCAGAACCCGCCGACGGCATCACGGTTCGAATTCCGCTCGCCGATCTCCCGCATTTGCCCGAGTGGTTCGGCGATTGGTTGGTCCCCGGATGGCTTCCGGAGAAAGTCACCGCCATCTTCCGCGCGCTCGACAAAGATCTGCGCAAGCTCCTGCCATCCAACCGCGAGGTCACCGACCATTTTATCAATATCTGGCAGGGATTTCAACCGCGCTGCTCGCTGCTCGAGGCGGTCATCGACTTCCTGGAAACCGAATACAACCTCAGCACTGGCGACCACGCCATCGACAAGAAACGCATCCCCGGCTACCTGTCGATGCGCTATGAGATCATCGGTGAAAAAGGCAAACTCCTCGCCGCCGGAAAAGGTCTCGGCGCTCTCCAAGAAAAACTCGCGGTCGACGTCCAGGCGCGCTTCGCCGAGGTCAAACAAGAGACCAGCTACGAGAAGAACAACCTGCGCCGCTGGAGCATCGGCGATCTACCAGACAGCATAGAACTGGATCGCCACACCACCGGCTACCCGGGATTGCACCCCGGTGCGGCATTGAAACTCTACGCCAGTCAGCACTGCTCGGAAACCCAGCACGCCCTTGGGGTCGCAGCACTCTACCGCATCGTAGAAGGCGAACGCGTTGACGACTTAGAGAAGCGCCTCTTCAGCGGCAACCAGCAAGCCCGCGTGCCCGCGGTGGTCAAACAGAAGCCGAAGACAGTAA
>JBLHKE010000713.1:0-4146 GCA_047619485.1 Verrucomicrobiales bacterium
TCAGCCCCAGCCGCAACAACCCGCACACCAACAAATAGAAACCGCAGAGGAGCGGAATGATGGCCAAACGGTGGCGCCGCAGCATGCCGTTGAACCCGACCGTCAGTATCCCGATGGCAGATGTAAATAAAATTCCAATGATCGAAGATAGTTGTCGAAAGCCCATAGAGTCTAACAGCGTGCAACGGCAATGATGAGATGAGGATGAGACTCCTCACTAATCAGCTCATTCCGGATCTGGAACCCCATCCATCCGTCCCGTGGCAGCCCGCCCCGAAAATTAGAATTCGATGAATGCCCGCTTCCATTTCGGTCGCAGTCGCCCGGAATACCACTTAGCTTCTCGCCAACATCCATGCGAATTCTCTACATCGAAGACCAAAAAACGCTTCGTGAGGCGGTGGCCAAGCACCTCACCGAGCAGGGTTTTATTGTCGACTCCTCCGGCGATGGGAAAGAGGGCCTCTTCATGGCAGTCGAGAATGACTACGATGCGATCGTGCTCGACATCATGCTGCCAGGGCTCGACGGCCTGGAATTCATTCGCAAGATTCGTCAACAAGATTCCGAAACCCCTATACTGGTCGTGTCTGCCCGAGATAAGATCGACCAGCGGGTCGAAGGGCTCCAACTAGGTGCCGACGACTACCTGGTAAAACCTTTTGCGCTGGTCGAACTGGTCGCGCGGGTGCAGGCACTACTCCGCCGCAAATATGGAGATCGACGCCCCGTTCTCAGCTTCGAAGATCTCACTCTCGACACGATGAAAAAGCTCGTGCAACGAGGCGGCAGGCTGATCGAACTCACCGCCCGAGAGTATGCCCTGCTAGATTACCTAATGCGGCGCCAAGGCGAGATCGTATCCCGAACTGACATCTGGAACCACATCTACGAATATCAATCCACCGCAACAAGTAACGTCGTCGATGTCTACGTTGGCTACCTTCGGAGCAAATTGAACGCCGGTGATCGACCCAATCTGATCCAGACACGGCGTGGTTTCGGTTACGTCCTCGAGTATCCAAAACCATGAACCCGCTCAGATCCATCCGTGGCCGCCTCACCCTCGGCGTTATCACAGCCGCCCTTGCGATTTTTTTCATCAGCGGGAGCTTCATCTATCACAACACGAAAACCGAGACTTTCGCTCAGATCGATCAGGCGCTAGTCGGCCACGCAACGCTCTTATCGCGGCAGGTCGAGTTCGAACACGGGACGGTCAAGCTGGAACATGGCGACCGTTTCCAGACCGACGCCCTTGGCGATGCCCTAGTCGCCTTCAAGATCTGGACCAACGATGGCCAGTTCGTCACGGGCTACCCACAGTATGACGAGACGATTTTCCCAAACTTCGCCTCGCAGGCTTCCGCTGACAGCCCACCCTCGTTCCGTAAACTCACTGTCCGGGGGCACGGAACTGTCCGCGCCGTATCAATGCGCTTCGAGCCAATGTATCAGAAAAAGGTGAATAACCCGCCCCCTCCTTCGAGGACGTATGCTGATATCGCTGTTGCGCATGATATCTCTGAGGCGATGGCCGGACTCGAGCAACTCCTCTGGCTTTTGATCACTGTCGGAGCTGTGGCCTTCTGCATTCTAGCCCTTCTGATCCACTTCCTGATTCGAGGTGCCCTGCGCCCTCTCGAAGCTGTGAGAAATGAACTGACCAGCCGGCAAAATTCTAATCTGGCCGCAGACATCGGCGGTGAAACTGCTTTGCCTACCGAACTCCAACCGGTCGTCGCTGGTTTCAACTCGCTGCTACGCCGGATCCGTAGGGTATCCGAGCGCGAACGCGAGTTCACATCCAGTGCCGCCCATGAACTGAGAACGCCTCTGGCCGCATTGACTTCAACGCTCGAGAACTCCGCATCCCGGCAACGATCAAGAGAAGAACTCGTGCACGCAATCGATGTATCGCTAGAGACAACACGAGATATGAATGTCCTTGTCGAATGCCTGCTGTCCTTAGCTCGCTACGATCGACCAGGCATCGAGATCGAAGTCGCCAATGTCCCGCTCGGCATGCTTGTCGAAGGAGCCGTCGAAACCTTTTCCGCAGCAGCGGCCGACCGCAAGCTCGATATTGTCCGTGATCTACCAGAAGGGATCGAGATCACCACAGATCCAGCTCTCGCTCAAGTCGTGATCAACAATCTCGTTGAGAATGCTGTCAACTACGCCAGCGAAAACACGCCGATCCGAATCAGCGCTTCGAACGGGGATGGTCGCGTCCACCTATCGGTAAACAACGAGGTCGAGACCGACATCACCACCGACGTCGAAAAAGTGTTCGAGCCATTCTGGAGAGCGGACCAAGTCCGCAGCCATCCTGGACTCCACGCAGGCCTCGGGCTTTCGATCTGCCAGAAAATTGTCGATGTTATCGACGGCACCATCACCGCGCGGGCAGAGGGGTCAGGATCGTTTTGCGTGACGGTTGACCTGCCAGCCGCAACGAGAAACTGAGAACGCAAAGCGGTAAGCAACGAACACTCTTCGCTCAATTCGAGACATTGTGTTTAGGCTCAATCGCTGTCGCCCCCAGTGGCAAGTCGCCGTGATCTCGAGCCCGTCCATTCATCTAGGGTTCTTCTTCAGGAGCTACGTCCATCCAGACTCAGATCGAGCCATGCCTCACCCAGAAGCTTTCCGCCGTTTGATCAGTCGGCGACCATCACGTTCCCCGGCTTCTTGATTACCTTCTGGTCAGGGAGTTCCCCTCCAAGACCAATCATGCGCAGTCGCAGTTCATCAACCCCGACCTCTACCAATAGAAAACCGAGTTGCTTGGTGGCCGCCTCTGCATACGAATGTCGAACCACGCGTCGCTGTAGCTTTGAGCCTGCACCGCTCAATCCATAATTAATTCCGTGATCGGCGGTGCCAAATTCGAGGTAGTGATCGTGCCCGCTCAGGTAGAGGTCGACAGGTGCACGCTGAAAAATCGGCAGCAGCGCTTCTCGAACCGGCTTCGTTGCGGTAGATGGTCGACCACCGGAGCGGAGAGGATGGTGTCCGGCCACAACCTTCCAACGCGCCGTCGAAGATTCTAGCGCATTCTCAAGCCATACCAGTTGCGCCTGACTCTCTGGCAACTCACGGGTGATTGGATCAGAGTCTATGACGAAAAACTCAATCAACATGTCGTCGCCACCCGTGATCGGTTGCGTGAACGTGTAGTAGCGTGCCGGCATCCGCCAACGCTCGCTCTGTTTCGAGTAGTCGATTTGAGCCTCCACATTGCCGCGATGATCGTGGTTGCCAAGACAGGCGTAGAAAGGGATCTTGCGCAGTCGCGAGCGGTAAATTTGCTCAAACTTTGACTGCCACTGAGGATCAGAAACCGATTTCACCCCAGAGTTGTAGAAATTGTCGCCCAGCATGAGGACGAAATCCGATCGGCGCTCCTTGGCGACAATCGCCATCGCGTCTGCCACATCCCGCTGCAACGAGGCGCCAGTGCCAGTATCGCCGACAACCATGAAGTTCAATCCCAGTGGCTCAATGGTCGTAACTCCGTCAGGTGGACTCAATTCGAAGCCGCCTCCCCTAGAGACGACCACTCCCGGAACTTCAGTAGCCAACCCAAACTGGACTGTTGGCCAGAAGATCCGTAGCAGAATCCATCCCAACAGCGAGAGCGAAGCGAGCGCAATCCACCATGTCCACACCCGAGTCGAGTGCTTACGATATCCTACCCGCACATCGCCTACATCAATTGGATCATCCTGTTCAGCGTATTCAATTGGCATCATTAGACTACTCCACCAACACCGATTAGAGAACGATGAGAAAATCCCCCAACTAGGAATCTAGACATAAAAAAACCCACCCCCCAGAAGGGAGGTGGGAAAAAACTGGCAACGACCTACTCTCACGGGGCCGAATGCCCCACTACCATCGGCGCAATAGCGTTTCACTTCCGGGTTCGAGATGGAGCCGGGTGGTGCCACTATGCTATAGTCACCAGATTGCCAACCTCTCGGGGCTGCGATTGATCGCCTCCTATCAAGGGCGGGATCTGGTGACGTATGACGTCTTGTTTTTTGGTTTTGTTAAAGAGCTGATCAACTGGGCTCGCCTCTCGGCGGAGCGCCACTCGATTCTCTGACAACTGCATACCAGTAGATACTTGCTACAATT
>JBLHKE010000714.1:0-4145 GCA_047619485.1 Verrucomicrobiales bacterium
CTCCTTGCAGGAAGATCGTGATCAGGCGCGTCGAATCGGTCTGCAGCGCGAGCGGAACCAGGTCGAACAGCAGGCGCATGCGGCCGATCAAGTCGCTTCCGTTGTCGATGTCGCGCGGCGATTTGGCATCGATTTTTGGCTTTGCCTTCTGCACCCAGGCCTCGGATTTGACGAGGCGCTTCTCGAGTTCGCGCACGGAGGTGAAGTATTCGTCGAGCTTGTCGCGATCGGCGGCCCCGGCGCGGGCGATGAAACTGCGCACCTCGTCCTGCACCGTGTCCATGATGCTCTGCCCCTCACGGAGTTTTTGTACCTGGCGCTCCAATTCGGCGGGAGTGCCGTCGAGGAACAGCTTGGCGAACATGCGCGATGGGCGGCTCTCGGCGGGGATCATCACGCCGCCGTGGTTGTAGGAGAGGCTGGGGCTGCCGGTTCCCAGAACAAGTGATGGGAATCGGGTCTGCAGGCCGATTTTTTCGGCGGCGAGTTGGTCGAGCGAGACGGTATTCTTGAATCCGCCCAAGCCGGGATGTCTGGCCGAGGTCAACCAGGTCATCTCCGAGGTGTGGCCGTTGGCGCCAGCCTGGTCGGGATGGGAAAGTCCCGAGAACAGGGTGAAATCGTCGCGATGCTCTTTGAGGAGCTCGAGGTAGGGAGTCGGTTTGTAGTCCTTGCCCGCCTCGCTCGGAAACAGGAACGGCGCGTGTAGTCCGAGCGAGGTGCAGATACACACCATCTTCTTTCCGGATGGGGTCGTGGATTCTGCGCTGGCGTTCGGAAGGAAAGCGTCGAGCAGCGGTAGACCCAAGGCGACTCCGGTTCCGCGGAGGAAATTGCGCCGTGAGAGGGAAGGGGAGTTCGATGGGCTCATAGTGATCCTATTTGTTCTGAAACACTTCGCTCTGAACGATTTCGTGGATGATGGTTCGGAGGCCGCCGCCTTTCGAGTCGAGTTGAGTAACGATCTTCTCGACGGTCGCGCGATCCGCAAATCGTATCCCAGCGCCGGTGGCGTAGACGAGCAGGTTTTGGGTGAGGTTGCGGGCGATCTGGTCTTCGCGGTCGAGAAGTAATTGCTTGAACTCGTCGATGTCGGCGAACTTTCGTCCGTCGGGGAATTGCCCAGTGGCATCGACGGTGGAGCCGAGTTTGTATTCCCAGACGCGGCGGCCGCGGAACTTGCGGTCTGCCGGATCGCCTTTCTCGCTGCGATAACGATCGCGCCAGCCGCCGATGGCATCAAAGTTCTCCAGCGCGAAACCGGGCGGATCCATCCGATCGTGGCAGGCCGCGCAGGTCGCGATCGAGCGGTGTTTGGCGAGCTGCTCGCGGATGGTGGTCGCACCACGGGTGTCGGGTTCGAAGGTGGGGATGTCGGCTGGGGGCGGAGGCAGCGGTTCGCCGAGCAGTCGCCTTGCCACCCAAGCGCCACGGATCACGGGAGAGGTCGCGGTGCCGTTGGCGGTGACTTTGAGCACGCTAGCGTGAGTCAGCACACCGCCGCGATGGCTCCCCTCGGGAACTGGCCTCAGGCGGAACTCTTCGCCAGTCACTCCCGGGATCCCGTAGTGCTCGGCGAGAATGCGGTTGAGCATGACGAAGTCGGAGTGGATGAGATTGCTGATGGGCAGGTCTGAGCGGACGAGGAAAGTGATGAACGCTTTGGTCTCGCCCAGCATCGCCGATTTGAGGATGTCGTCGAACTCGGGGTAGCGCTTCTTGTCAGGTTGGGTGAAGTCGATCTGGCGCAACTCGAGCCATTGGCCGATGAAGTTCTCGACGAAGGCTTCGGCTTTGGGCGAGTCGAGGAGGCGTTTGACCTGGCCGCGGAGGATCTCGGGTCGGTGCAAGGTGTTATCCGCTGCCGATTTTCTCAGCAGTTCGTCCGGGCAGGTGTTCCAGAGAAAATACGAAAGCCGTGAGGCGAGTGCCCAGTCGTCGAGCTTGCCGGGTTTCTCTTCGAGGAACAGGAAGCGCGGCGAGGTGAGCACTGCGCGGTAAGCAATGCGCATCGCGTCTTCGAAACGACGGCCATCGTCGAGCGCTGCTTGGGCAAGTTTGACGTAGCGTCCGACCTCAGCGGCCGTGACCGGACGACGGAACGCCCGCGTGGCGAACTCCAGCAGCAATTTCTCGGCGCCCAGCTCTTCCGACAGGTCAAGTCTGGGTTGATCAGAGCCGGCAAAGGGTAGTGGTCCCTCGACGTCAATCCAATCGATGGCGATACCGCGACCCTGGTAAGCGTAAGCATCTTTGCCATACAGCGCGCCGCCTTCGGGGTCGTAATTCGTATCGTAGGGTTTGAGTTCGAGCAGCCAACCCGCCTCGATGTTGGCGATCAATTCGATCTGGCGATTGCCATTGGCCGGCAAATCGAAATAGCCGAGCAGGTTGCGGACCTTCCAGTTGGTCGAATAGACTTTCAGCCAAGCCGGACGTCCGGCGGACTGCACCGCGGATGCCGAAATTAACAAGCGGTAGCGCCCGCGCTCGCGAAAGATAAACTGTCGCACGGCGGTCGGCGAGTTGTCGTCAAAGATCACTACCGATTCGGGGGACACCCGGAAAGATTTGGTCTGCCCCGCGCCTTTTTTCTGATCTTGGATGACGCTCTCCTCATCGTGGTAGCGGAGGCGCTTCTTCACCGACTTCGGTGGATCACGCAAATCGATCGCGGCCTCGATGGCGGCGTCGGCGGCTTCGAGGAATTGCCCCATGTGTAGCATCGACAAGCGCAAGCCTTCGGAGACGTTGTCGAAGCCGTGCGTCGGCGAATCTTCAGGCAAGTAATGTTGTAGTGGCAGGTCGATCCCCAGCAGATCGTGCAGCGTGTTCTCGTATTCGACTCGGTTGAGCCGCCGCAGCACGACGCGGCCATCGGTCTGCTGCTTGTTCAGGCTGGTCGCGTGCAACTCGATGCGCAGCGAGTCGAGGAATGCGTCGCGCGCCTCAGCTTCGGGCTGTTGTTTTGCGTCGGGCGGCGGCATTTCCCCGCGGTCGATCTTGTCGAAAACTTTGATCCAATGGGGATCTCCGGCATCCCATTTCAGCGCGGTCAGGTCGAGCTTGCCCTTGTTCGAATCCGCGTCGTGGCATTCGGTGCAATTCTTAGCCAGGAAGCCTGCTCGGTCGTCGGCAGCCTGGCTGGCGGTGATTCCCGCCAGGGTTACTATTAGTGCGACAATGGCAGAACGGTTCAAAATTAGGGAGCGGTTAGTGGCACCGCGGTGAAGGTCGTCTGCAATTTGCCGTCGTTGGCATCGTAGAAGCGGATTTGGCCATCGCTGCCAGCTGTGGCGAGACGGTTTTCAGTCGGATGAAAGGCGAGGGCAAAGATTGCACCTCCGACAGGCTGAATGATCACTTTGCGCTGGCCGTTATCGGTCTGGAAGATCCGCACTTCGCCGCTCTGCCCGCCACAGGCGAGCTGGGAGCCGTCGGAGTTGAAGGCGACCGCATGCAGCGAGGTCGACATGTGTTCGAACTCACGCACCGCACTCTCTTCTTTGTTGTCGCCTTCTTTGAGTCGCCCCCCACGTGGAGCCATGCGATGCAGGCGCACCTTTCCCTCCTTGCCTGTGAAGGCGACGAGATCTTCCGTCGGATGGCGTGCAAGGGCGAGGATCGGTTCGCGCGGTCGAGCGGCGTCGTCAATAAGATGACCGCTGGTGACGTCGATAAGTTTCAGCGCAGTGTCGCGGCTGCCGGAGATCAGTTTGGAGCCATCGTGGACGAATGCGGTCCCGAAAACCCAGTCGAGGTGGTTGTCACACTGCATCAGCTGCTCGCCGGTATTCACGTCGAATGCGCGCACCAATTTGTCGGCACCACCAACCGCGATGCGAGAGCTGTCGTCTGAAATTGAAATCCCGTAGAGCGTGTCGTTACCGGCACGGATCGAGCGGATGGGCTTGCCTGAAGCGACGTTCCAGATCTGGATCTCGCCGAACTCCGAAGGCGCGCCACCGCATGCGACCAGCAACTTGCCGTCGCGAGAAAACTGCAGTGCCTCAATGCGGCGTGAATCTCCTGGCCAACGTGCGATGATCTCGCTGCCATCGCCTCGGTGGATGATGATCTCGTGGTGGGCGGCGACCGCTAGGACTTCTCCATTAGGAGAAAAAGCCATCGCGGGGACGGCGGGC
>JBLHKE010000715.1:0-4139 GCA_047619485.1 Verrucomicrobiales bacterium
GGCAACGGCAGCCCCCTTGTGTGCCCACGAATGCATGGAAGGTGCCTGTTGGGGTTGCTGCCTGGCACCACCGTTCTGACAATTTCGACGCGGCCAACCCAACCGGCACCTCGCATCTCGCGGCCACAGCGTCGACGGACATCCGGATGCGATCCGCGTGCCGCCAGCACCAGATCTTGGGCAACCAGGTCAAGATCGCCCCATGGCCACTACGGACGCAGCAACGAGCCCGGCGCCGCACTGAAGCTACCGAAAATCACCGGCCCCTGCTTTGAAGAGACCACACGGTGGATCTCGATCGCCCTCAAGTCACAGCCGGGTGTCGATCACACGCTCGACATCAGCACGGTTCTGAAAGCATCCGAGAGGCTTGGAGGTTGGGCGAACCTAGCCGATTCACTCCCATCGTAGGCAGCGATGACAACGGTCACGGACACGCACGTCCCGGAGACCTTCGGCCGTGGGTTCTACTGCCTGCGAACCGTGCCGCCGGACTGAGAGCGTCGAATGGCGCGTGGCCTCAGAGCGCGATTTCGCCAGCCTCTGGAAGAACTTGCACCTTGCGCCTGAGCGATCGGAACCTACTCAGTCACCACGGAGGAGACGGCGTAGGATGTCGCGGGGGCGTAGCGATTCGGGTTTTTCCTCGGCCTCTGGCTCTGGCTTCGAGTCGCGACTCTGGTTAGCTTGATCCCGGTGGGATCCAGAACCCGAATCGGCATGGGCGTGATCGGCGTGTGGCTCGATGTGCATCGTGGTGTCGCGTGAAGGTGCCTTGAGCCGTTCGAGTTCCTTTCCAGATTTCGGATCGCGGATCGAGATCGCCTGTCCTGGATCAAATTCGAGCGTGTAGTTGCGGTCGGGGTAGATCCGCTTGGTGTACTTCCAGGACAGTTCCTTCTCCTTGTAGATGTAGATGATGGCGTTGGTTTCGTTGTGGAAATTGATTTTCACCTTTCGCTTTACGGGGGCTGGCCGTCGACTGCTCGTGATGTCGATGCTGCAGTGTGGGTCATCGTCGGGAACGACGATGGTCTTCAAGACCTGCATCGTGACCGTGTTTTCGATGCGCCACACCTCACCCGGATTCGTGTCGATCTTCACGCTACGGCCGCTAGCAATACTGCCCACCTTGCGGCTGCCGAAAGTAGTCTTCCGGTAGACTGCGATCATGTGAGTGCTGCGGTTCGTGATCGTCAGTTCGACCGAATGATCTCGATCGTGCCGGTCGCCGCGATCACGCTGGGATCCTCCTCTCTCAGCGCTGTGGCCAGGTCCGATGGCGATGGTCGAGGATTTGCTAGGGGTCGTCGCGCGCTGGAGCAGCTTGCCGGTGTCTTGGTCGCGTACCACCCAGTTCTGACGTGGGAAAGACAGCGTCCTACTGCTTTGGCTGTGTTTGATCCACAGCCAGTCGAGTTCTATTCCATCGACGATGATCTTTACTTTGACGTTGGAGCCGCTGCGATTGACGAAGGTGGTGTTGACCACCGCGCCTCCAATCGCCCGTAACTCGGAGTCGCGGATGACGAGTCGATTTGGTCCGCGTTCCGATGTCCTGATGGAGGAAACGAGGCGATACCAAACCGGAGTAGTGACTACCCATTGTTCATCCGCCTGGGACGGTAGCGCGCAGACATCGCCCGACTCGAGGTTTTTGACCGGCCGGGATCGGGAAGAAATCGGAGCCTTATAGATTGAGAGCATCGAGGAGGTCCGATTGTCAAAGTAGACACGATCATCACGCTGCCCGCCATGGCGGGACTGGGCCTGTAGGGAACTAGATAGGCAGACCAAGAAGAGCACTGCGAGGGCAATATACGAGAAGGAAAATCGGTGCATGGTGGTAGAGATAATCATGATCGGGGAACGGGAGTTGGTGGTGCTTCAAAGCATAGGAACAGCAGCGGACATAGAAGGTCTACAACCATTCGAGCAACAGGCGCAAGCGACATCACAAAAACAACTAGAAATCAATCGCATAATTCCAGGACTAGAGTATACAAATACTATGCCTTGTCGCCGATTTGTTTTTCCTGCGGTTCGATCTAATTCGTTCTACCACTGTTTGAGTCGGGTGGTTGATCGAAATTTCGTCTTCGATGTTCATGAGCGGGATGTGTTCCGGAAGATGATGCGACAGGTGGAGGCGTTTTCGGGGGTGCGTGTTCTGACATGGACGATTCTGTCGAATCATTTCCATCTGCTGCTGGAGGTGCCTCCGCGGCCGGATGATGATCTGGCTGATGATGAGATCCTCGATCGTTGTCGAGCTTTGTATTCTGCGGAAGCTATGGTGGCGATCGAGTGGGAATTTGAAGAGGCTCGGCGGACAGCTGGCGACGTTCACGGGAGGCTGCGGGCGCGCTATCTTAAGCGGATGTGGGATCTGAGTGAGTTCATGAAAACGCTTAAACAGAAGTTCACGCTGTGGTTTAACCGGAATCACGACCGCGTCGGCCACCTGTGGGAGGCGCGGTTCAAGAGTGTGATCGTCGAGGGACACTGGAATTCGCTGTTGAAAGTGGCTGCGTATATCGATTTGAATTCTGTTAGGGCGGGGATGGTGGACGATCCGAAAGACTATCGCTGGTGCGGCTACTGCGAGGCGGTGGCCGGGGATCGGAAAGCGCGACGGGGGATTTCTGCCGCGCTGGCTGATCTAAAGGCTGACGCACACTGGGGAGATGTCGGGCCACGTTACCGGAAAATTCTGTTCGGTGTGGGTGGGGAGAATTCGGTGCGGGCGGGACTTTCTAGGGAGGCGGTGGCGAAGGTCTGGGCGGACGGTGGAAAACTCTCGCTGGCGCAGTTGCTGCGCTGCCGGGTGCGCTATTTCTCTGATGGGATGGTGGTGGGGCGGGAGTCGTTTGTGAATTCGGTATTCGCAGTGCTGCGGGAAATGTTCAGCGAGCGACGAGAGAGCGGTTCGAGGAAGATGGCGGGAGGGGAATGGGATGGCTTGTGCTCGGCACGGGCGCTGCGTGTGAAGCCGGTAGATCCGGGAGGGGTTTGAGCTTTGGTGGGTGGTAGGGCTTGTATCAATTGCATTGTGTCCTAGTTTCCAAAGATGTGCAGTCACGACTCGCGAATGGATTTGGCGCTGGAGGTGCTCGACGGCCCTCTGTGGGGGACGCGATTGGTGAGGCGTTGAGTTACCAATGTTACCGTGCGCGTGAGCTGGCAGATTTTTCGATGTTGCCGGATGGGGCGGTGCGCTATACGGACGATAGCGAAATGGCGATTGGGATTGTCGAGGTGCTTAGGGCTTGTCAGTAAATAACTCCTACAATCTGCTGGTTATTTTGGCCATCACCGTCGTTAGCTTCCAACTCAAATAGCCCGCTATAATCGCTGAAATCTGCCTTGGTGCTGGCTAAAATTGCTGCGCATCTTTGTATGACTTATTTCCTGACAACCCCTTAGCTCCAGCCGGACGATCGATGAGGAGGTGTTGGCTTGGAAATTCGCTTCGAGATTTCGCCGCGATCCGGATCGTGGTTACGGGCGGATGGCGAGGCGAATCCTAAAGGAGATCGGAGCTGGGACGAGTTGGCGTAGCGCTTCGGAGGGAGCGTTTGGCGGTGGGGGATCTTTTGGCAATGGGGCCGCGATGCGGGTGGCGCCGTTGGGGGCGTACTTCTATCATGATCTTGAGAAACTGGTAGAACTGGCAAGTCGGTCTGCGCGTGTGACCCACTCGCACCGGGAAGGCGTTGCAGGTGCGATAGCCGTTGCGTCGGCGACTGCATCGGCGGTCTCTTCCCGGGGCGAGATTCCTGATATTGCCGCCGGGGTGGTCTGGGAAAATGTTCTACGCTTTACCCCGGAGAGCTTGGTTCGGCAGCGGCTCTATGAGGCGTCGGGGATGCCTGAAGCTGGCGCTGGTGAAGTGGCGAAGACGTTTGGGAATGGTGCCGATATCTCTGCGCAGGACACGGTTCCGTTCTGTGTTTGGAATGCGTGTCGCTGCCTCGGTGACTACCGGGAGGCACTACTTAGTGCCATCGAAGTCGATGGTGACTGCGATACGAATGCGGCGATCGTGGGTGACATCGTAGCCGGATATGGCAAGCGTGAAGGCATCCCGAGCGATTGGCTGCGGGTGCGTGAAATTTTATCAATCGGCGAGAGATAAG
>JBLHKE010000716.1:0-4135 GCA_047619485.1 Verrucomicrobiales bacterium
CTGGTAGATCCAGCAGAAGTCGCGCCCAACGCCGTCGTTGAGATATGAGCTGGTCTTCGGTGGTGATGGGATCCGGGCGAAGACTTGGAGCACCTGGGCAGTGGGCGGCGGCAAGACGCTGAACGGCGCCTTCTTCTCAGCTTCGGTGATCACCACCGGCTTCGGCGGAGTGTCTTTGAAGCGCTTGAGCGCTAGGTTCATGAGCTGGTCGATGTCGGCAGGGTCGTGGTCGTTGCAGAAGCCGTAGGGCGTGCCGTCGGCGCCGAAGATATACATCCCTTGCGGATCCTTGCTCTGCTTCCACTGGCGGTTCAGGTCGAGGTTGGCGTTGCCCGGACGCAGGCCGCTGAGCTTGCTGCCATGGCGGGTGCTAACACCCGCGTCCATGCTACGCTGGACTAGCGCGAGGAACCAGGTCCGCGCCGGCGAGCGGTTCCACTGGAGGTCTTGGGTATTGCCGCTGACCGCGACAAATTCTTGGGCGAGGCGCTGTTGGAGTCCTTCGTCAGCGAAAGTCCGGCGCCCTCTCTGCCCGTTGTTTCACGTGCAGCCGTGCGGGTTACCAACCATGATCCAAAGGAACAGTGGACGTTTCTGCTTCTGGGCCACTTCCCTGGCCTCCATCAGGTTGGTGCGCCAGCCGACGGCACGCCACGCTTCCTCCGAAGCGTTAGGCATCACCAACTCGAAGCGTTTCCCGAGAGGCTCTGGGTTGGTTGCCGCCTGGTTATCAGTGCTCTCAGCCGAGAGGCTTAGGGAGAGTGCGAGGCTCGTAAGAACCGTGAAGATGGATGGGGATGAGTTCATGCGTTTCCTAAGAAGTTTAACCGGTGGCTGCCAGATGGAAATCGCTTTGTTGGTGGGAAATTTTAACATAGAGCTCCGCGGGCGAAAGAGTGATTGGCGGTGGTCTACTATTCCAATTTCATCACCCGCATCGCATTCAGGCGCACGATTTTCCGCCAAGCGTCGAGATCTGAGGCAAGTTTTTTGATCAAAGTTAGTGTTCCAGTGCCAGTGCAGGTATCTCCCGCGCCGACCTTGTCCGGGCAGTCGCTGCCGAACATTAGTTTGTCTTGGTGCCTTTCGATAAAACCCTGAGCGTGATCTAGGTCGCGTTTCAGGGCGTTCTGTCCGGATCCTGCGGAGAGGTCGCCGAACATATTCGGGTAGTCGGAGAGCAGACGATCGCTGATCCCACCGGGCACCACCTTGCCTTTCGGATAGAGCACTTTCTGCTCGTGCGCCTTGTCGATGTTGCCCCACCAAGTCTGCGCGTGGCCGATGAAGTTCACCCGGGGAAACTTTTCCAGCACCTTGTGGAACCGGTCGAGTCCGTGGTTGTACATCCCATCCTGGAAATGGATTAACACCGGCACCTGGTGATCACTCGCCAACGAGAAAATTTCGCGCATGGGGGCTGAATCAACATCGAGATTGAACTTCAATTCACCGATCCCGATTGCCCCCAGCTTCAGATATTTTTCGATCTCGGCAACCGCCCCGTCCACATCCGGAACCTCGTTGGCGAAGGTCGCGAACTTCGTTGGGTGTTGTTTCACCAGCCGCATCGCCGCCTCGTTGCCGTGGATCAGTGCCGCGAGCCCGTTGGACTTGCCAGCGTGTGTCGAAGCTCGATCGATGATCCGCCCGGCAGGCAGCAACACGGTCTTGCTGATGCCCATGTTGTCCTGGTGCTTTAGGAAACTCTGGTTGTCGCGCTGCAAGTAATGGACGTGCTGGTGAATATCGATAATACTCTCCTGCTTGCCAACGCCACTCAGTATCGCCGGCTTTAGGCTTGCTGCGATCGCGGCCATGCCGGAGGCTTTGAGGAACTTGCGCCGTTTTTGATCCGCTTGATGCATCATAAGTTCCACTATCATGACCTACCGAAACACTGAGGCCAGAACAAAAATCGCCGTTGTATTGGCCATGTGGATCGGCCTGTCCAGCGGCGTCCTTGCCGATCCGGAGGTCGATCCGAAGGAGTTGCCGCGGATCAAACCGACCTCTGCTGATGAGGCGCTGGGGACTTTTAAAATCGTCCCAGGCTACAAGCTCGAGTTGGTTGCTGCCGAGCCGCTGGTGGTCGATCCGATCGCCATTGCCTTCGATGAGAAACGCCGCATGTTCGTCGTGGAGATGCGTGGCTACTCGGAGCGGCGCGATGAGAGGCTCGGCCGGATCCGGCTGCTGACCGACGAAGATGGTGACGGCGAATTCGATCGTTCGACCATCTATGCGGAGGATCTGTGCTGGCCGACCGCGGTGATCGCTTGGGACGGGGGGATCTTCGTCGCAGCAACACCTGACATCTTCTACTTTAAGGATGTCGACGGCGATGGTGTTTCGGATTCGAAAGCTACAATTTTCACCGGCTTTGGAGCGGGCGCGACACGGCTGAATGTGCAGGCGTTGGTGAACAGTTTTAAGTGGGGGCCAGACGGGCGCATCCATGGTGCGACGGCTGGAAATGGGGGGCGCGTCCACCGGTTCGGGCAGGACTCGGATACGATCACTGAGCTGCGCGGCCTCGATTTTTCGTTCGATCCGCAGACGCTCGACTTCCGCGCAGAGAACGGGGGAGGGCAGTATGGTCTCTGCTTCGATCACTCCGGGAACAAGTTTGTCTGCAGCAATTCAAATCACATCCAACTGATCCGTTACCCGCGTCGTTACGCTGGTGCGCCGATGAAGCCCGCACGGGGCGGCATTTCCAAAGATGGCCCAGCGGCGGAAGTTTTCCGGCTGAGCCAAGATGAGCCGTGGCGGGTGGTGCGCACCCGATGGCGCATCGATGGAAAGGTTAAAGGTCCGGTTGAGGGAGGTGGACGCGTGTCTGGCTATTTTACCGCCGCTACTGGGATCGGAATTCATCGCGGCGATGCGTTTATTTGCGACGCGGGAAGCAATTTGGTTCACAGGAAACAACTGCTCTCCAATATGGCGTCGCCTGGTTTTTTCGCGGAACGACCTGCTGCCGAGAAGCAGGTCGAGTTCCTAGCAAGCAATGACAATTGGTTCCGGCCAGTGCAGATGGTGAGTGGTCCCGACGGCGCGCTCTACATCGTCGACATGTATCGCGAAGTCATCGAGCACCCGTGGTCGTTGCCGCCGTCGATCAAGAAGCACCTCGACCTCAATAGCGGCAACGACCGCGGGCGGATCTATCGGATTGTGCCGGATGGATTTGTGCAGCCGCCACCGCTAGACCTCGCCGCCCTTTCGACCACTGAACTAATCCGACATCTGAGCTCACAGCGGTACGACTGGCGTCTGGTTGCCAAGGTGCTGCGCGCGCGCCAGGACCTTGAGATGATCCCGCTGTTGCAAAAGTATTTTGGCACCAGTGGTGATCCAGAAGCCTTGCAGCTATTGCACGACTGTGGAGCGCTCGACCCTGGAATCCTGCTCGACGCACTCTCGGACGGTAGCCCCGAGACTCGCCGCCGCGCGCTCGTCCTCAGTGAATCGCTAGAACTGCTCCCGGAGGTGGCCAAGGAAAAATTCGCCGAACTCGCGAGTGATCGATTCCCTGATGTGCGCTACCAACTTGCTCTCACCCTAGGCCTACGTGATGGTAGTTGGCGGTTTCCGATCCTAGCGAAATTGTTTGAGGGTACCCCGGACGATCAGATCGCAAGGGCTGCGCTCAAGGCGCTTGGCGGATCGGCGGGTGTTGTTTTTGAGGCGGTTGCGAACACCAAAACTCAAGCGCCGATCGAACTGCTCGTTTCGATCGCAGTCATCATTGGCAGCACTGGAACCCCTGACGAGATCGCGATTGTCCAAAAGTTTGCCGATCGCTCTCCCGGTCGCAAGTTTCAGATTCTCGCCGCGCTCGGATTCACGGGTTCTCCGGAGCTAGTTAGCGCGGCGTTCAAGATCGCCCGCGATGCGAATCAGGTCTTGGCCGAACGGGTTGGTGCCATCGAGTTTGCCGGGAATACAAAAGTGTATGACGCGGAGTTTGCCGAGCTGTTCGCTGATGCCACGGAGCCGGGGATCCTCGAGGCCATCGCAGGATGCCACGCCTACGACGACGGTTCTCCGCTGTGGGCGATACGCTTCGTCGATCGCTGGAACGATTTTTCACCTAGGGGAAAGGTTCGCGCGCTCGCAGCTATGACCG
>JBLHKE010000717.1:0-4135 GCA_047619485.1 Verrucomicrobiales bacterium
GGCCTGGTGATGTCCTCGACATCGAGATCGTCGAAGTCGCAAACACCCGGGCGATCGTCATCGTCATGCCCGACGGCATGTTGCACTACGATCTGGCTGGCGGCATCCAGGCGAAAGATCTGACCCTTCCACAACTCGAGCGCAAGCTGGTCGAGCGACTGCAGGAGCATTACCCATTCCCGATCGTCTCGATCAATATCAACTCGGCGCAGAGTAAGTCTTACACGATCCTCGGACAGGTGAACAAGCCGGGCACGTATCCGATGGCGCAGCCGACCCGCCTGCTCGAGGCGATTTCCGGCGCCGGTGGTTTTCTCAGTTCGGAGCTGGGTGGCAAGACCCAAGACATCGCAGATTTGAAACGCAGCATCGTCGTCCGTAACAACAAGGTCGTCCCTGCAGATTTCCATGCCCTGGTCACGGAAGGTGACATGTCGCAGAACATCTATGTCCGCCCTGGCGACTACATTTTCCTTCCAGCTGAAGGCAACGATAAAGTCTACGTGCTCGGTGCGGTCAATCGGCCGACTGGTGTGCCTTACTCGAGCCGCGTGACAGTGATCTCGGCAGTCGCGGCCGCGCAGGGGCCACGGACGGATGGTTACACTTTGCGCTCGATTCTGCTGCGCGGTTCGGTACGCGAGCCGAAGGCGGCAGAGGTGAACTTGAACGCGATCTTGAAAGGCAGGGCGAATAACTTCCATCTAGAGCCCGGTGACATCCTCTGGGTTCCGAAGGAGCCTTGGTATAAGCTTGAGGAATACGCGAAAGTGGCAGCCGAGTCTGCGGCGACCTCGATCGCCCTGCAACAGAGTTTCGACCACTTTGGCGCTGAAGAGAACGCAAACAATGTGACGCAACAGATCGATGTCACGCCAGAGCTGGATCCCGTGGTCGAGCCTGAACCAGAGCCGGCCCCGGCTCCAGAGCCTTTGGTCGCCGCGGATCCGGGGATCCCTGACGCGGGAGGCGTGGCTCCCTAGTCCGCGCCTTGTCTAGAAGTCGATGAAGCCGATTGAACTACGCCGCCTGGCGAGTGTCGATGCCTGTCGGGGCGCGGCGGCTCTATCCGTGCTGGTGTTCCATGTCCTGATCTGGGTGTTCCGGCCGGGCGAGAACCTCTCGCTTTTTGGCGGACAACTGCGTGACCAACTCTTGACTCACGGGCGCTGGGAGGGCGCTAGTTCGCTCACCTTCGGACTCGGGTTCCTCGGGGTGCAACTCTTCTTCGTCATCAGTGGGTTCTGTATCCACGCGGCATACGTCAACCGCGATAAGCTCGATCGTCTACAATACTTCCTACGCCGGTTAGTGCGAATCTACCCGCTCTATCTACTGGTGGTGATCTCGTTATTCATCCTCTACGCGTTCGTTGGATCCTACGAGGCTGAGGGGGGCATCACTCTGCGCAATTTCATCGGTCATCTGTTTTTCTGGCACTACGAAGCGCCGGCCAGCTCGCAGGGGAGAGGGATTTCGGAGGTGCTGTGGACGATCGCCCTCGAGGTGCAGTTCTACATCATCTATGCCCTGGTCGGTTTCTCGTTGATCAAGAGGTTCGGGGTCGGGAAGATCGCGATGGTCTGGTTGGGAGTCGATGTCGCCTACCGGTTATTCTGGTATTCTGCTGGTTCGAATCTTGGCTGGCACATCGCGCTCAGCCCTGAGCGGATGGCCTTGTTCCGTTTCGGCGAATGGATGCTCGGTGCCTGGCTGGCGGATCAAGTGTTCGGGCGGGGGTGGGATTTTGTCCGTGGCGGGCTGAAGCCGGTGATCGATCTTACCATCGGAGGTGCCGTGATCCTCGCTGGCGTCTTGATCGGTGGGTTATTCAAGGTCGAGGGCGACATCATGGATGTGCCTGGGGCGATCGGATTCTTTTTTGTCATTCGGGGGCTGGTGCGCAGCGAGTTTCGTGGGACGCTCTGGACCGGTAAGCTGCAGGCTGCCTTGGGCTACATGGGGGATCGTTGCTACACGCTCTACCTGACCCACCTGACGGTGGTGGCAGTGGTGGCCGGTGTATTGCAACGGTTGGCGAACCGTTACGACTGGGTTCACTGGCCGGATTTCGGGCGCGCCTCCGTTCTGGGGAGCCTGTTCGCGATTGTTGCTGCGATCCTGATCTCGCTTCCGATCTACCGCTTCATCGAGCGGCCGAGCCACCACCTAGCACGCCGCTTGTGCCCAAGTAAGAAGCCGACGTCGACGGATGCACGGGAGATCGTCGAGGGTAAGGTCGCCTAGCTGGTTGCGATTACTCGAAGCAGTAGATTTTGCCAGTGCTAGTGCTGGCGAAGACCTTGCCGTTAGCGATCGCTATGGAGTGGTCCTCACCTTTGACCGCGGATGACCAGAGCCTGTTGCCGTTGGAAGAATCGACCGCTGTGATTCTGTTGCTGCCGCCAACGAACAGGGTTGTGCCGCCCATCGCTAGTGTGTTTGCGCCTTCTAGGATTGCGAGCCATTGGGTTGCCCCGTTGCTCCGGCTCACCGCGCGGATCTTGTCTTTCACTAGGAAGTGATAGGTGGATGGGGTGGCGAGCACGGCGTGGGCATCGGAGTGACAGACGATGGCGCTGAGGGTGTTGCCGAGACTGAGGGTCGTCTTGTATTGCTCAGATCCGCTATCAGCATCGACGCAGCTGAGGTAGCTCGCCTCCCACGGGGCTAGGCCGAAGCCGGCGTAGGCTCTACCGTTCTGCACCATCACACGGGTGCGGCATGGGTAGAGGGAGATGAAGCGGCTGTCGTTGGGAATCAGTTTTTTGCTAGAGTTGGCGCGGTAGGTCCAGATGTTCGAACCGTCGGTGGCGGAGACGCAGCGGGCGCTACCATCGTCGCTACCGAAGTATACTTTGCCAGATTCGAAGGTGGGGGCAATGCGGACGGGGGCGCTGGCGAAGGCTCTCCAGTTCGCGGTGCTGTCGCAAGTGTCGAGCGCGATGACCGAAGACTCCGCGCTGGAGGCGATGAAAATGTGGGTGCCGGCGGCGAAATTGTCCGGCACGACGGTCGGCGCCCCTAGTCCAGCTGAGACCCCACTGAGGTGGACGATCGGGATGCCACGTTTTTGCCAGGCTTTGATTTCTCCTTCGCCTGGCCGGAAGACGATCAGGCCGTCGCCCTCCTAATCTGCGTCGATCTTCACCGGGGCGATCTCGTTGGTGGTCTCCGTCATGTAACGGATCTGCCAGGTCTGGCGGTTGAGGCGCATGTAGCGAACGATGCCGCTGAATATAATGTCGCCCACGCTGGAATGCGCACGCCGACGACAGGCGAGCACGACGGTGCCTGCGTGGTTTTCGGATCGGTGACCGAGATTCAGTAGAATAATCGCGTAGCAAAAATGCCACACAACAGTTCATTCTAGCTCTTTACGATTTACATACCAGCCCGTAATCTTCGCTCCGCATGGCCGAAAAAACGATCTCCACCCAAGCTTTCACCAGCAACGGACGCACCTACCACCCACCCGCAAAACCGATCGCCGTCATCTGTATCGATGGCTGTGCGGATGAATATCTGTCGACCTCGATCGCGCACCGGCGCATGCCAAATATTGCCAAGATCGCCCGACATGGCTACCGCGGGATGGTGCGCGGTGCGTTGCCGTCCTTCACCAACGTCAACAACTCGGCCATCGTCACCGGCATGCCACCAGCTGTCACCGGCATCTGCGGAAACTTCTTCCTCAACCCAGAGACCGGCGAGGAGGTAATGATGAACTCGCCGGAATACCGGCGCTGCGGCACGCTGCTGACAGCCGCGGCTGATGCGGGGCGCAAGGTGGCATTCATCACTGCGAAGGAGAAACTCCGAACCGTGCTCGGCGACGGCATCGTCGCACGCGGTGGCATCGTCTTCTCTTCGGAAAAAGTCGACGAGGCGAAGGAGGCGACCCACGGCGTGAGCGATGCGGAATCGATCATCGGCAAACCGCGACCCGAGATCTACTCGGGCGATGCATCGATCTACGTGCTCGAAGCAGGGGCTGCCCTAGTCGAGGGCGGCAAGGCGGATTTCCTCTACCTTTCGCTGACTGATTTCATGCAGCACAAATATGTGCCTGACGCCCCCGAGAGCCTCGACTTCTACGCGCAGATAGATGCGCAGGTTGGTCGGTTACTCGATG
>JBLHKE010000718.1:0-4130 GCA_047619485.1 Verrucomicrobiales bacterium
GGTCTGGTCACCGGCCAGTAGCCCGCGGTGCTGAACTGGGTTTGGTTCGGGCCGAAGAGGTAGCTGCGTCTGCTTGCGCCGGGTGTCGTCCAGTAGTTCCAGAACTCGGTATCCGCAGAGACATTGTTACGTTCGGTATTTAGAGGGGCGAATTCGCTGACGGCTCCATCGATGAGCTGTTTGGCGCGGGAACTGGCTGGTAACGAGTCGTCGAGCGTGCCGCCGTTGAAGAAGTGGCGCTGGATGCGGTCGGCGAGGATCAGTTTGAATTCTGGCCAGCGCTCGAGGCGTTGGAACATGCGCGAGGTCGAGTTTCCTCCGCTGAGCAGATCGTCCTGAATGGTGTTGTGGTCGACGGGTTTGTTGCTGTTTGTTGTCCCGTTGCGACGGGGGTGGCCGAACGCACCTTCGGCGTCCCACACGTAGTAACGGTAGCGGCCGGCGGCGGAGCGCTGGCGGGCGGAGACCCAGTTGTTGCCCGGCCAGTCCCAGGTAGCACCGTAGATGTTGAGAAGGAAGTAGTCGGCCATCGCGATCGGGTCGACGAGCTCGAGCGCGCTCTCCCACGCGGTCTTGCTGTTGACGTTGGCTGCCTGAAGGCGGGTGTTGAGTTCGTTCCAGGCGTCGTTCGTGCCTTGGGCGAGACCACCATTGGGGTTTCCTGCCTGGCGGATGTCCCATTCGCCTCCTGAGTAGTGTTGTTGGAAGAAGGGTTCGCGGAGGCGCTCGCAGGTGTTGTAGTAGCCTTTCCATTCGCCGTTGACATAAAGGCTATTGAACACGCCGCGCGATCCCACCTGTTCCATGTCGAGGTATAAGCGGCGCATGATCTCGTCTTTGATGAAGGGGTTGGAGATGTCGTTCTTGCCGGCCCGTGGGCGGAGCTGTTCGAAGGTATCGACCGGGTAGTCTGGGCCGAACAGGGGGAGTGTGACCGAGCTGTCTTCGTATTCATCGCGGAAATAGATGTTGAACGAAAGTTTCTCGCGCGAGTTATTCTGCCAGGGAGAGGCATCGAGGTCGACGAGGATTGCGCGTGGTCGGAGATGATTGCTGCCAGATGCTCGCATGCCCGCGTCCTCGCGGAAGCCTTCGGTGCTGTCTGCGAAGTAGTATTCTAGGAAGATCGGTCGCTCGACTGGGCGGCCGCGTTCCATCAGCATGTTGTAATCGCCATGGTCGATCGGCTCCCAGATAGCTCCTACGTATTGGCCGCCGTCGATTGCCAGGACGCCAAATGGTTTTTCGATCGAGCGCCCCGCGTCCGCTGTGATCATCAAAGCGGGCGCCTGGCGGATGTTGTTGCTCTGGGCGATTAGGTAGCTGCTCGATTTTGTGCGGGAAGGGACGAGTCCGGTCGCGTAGGCGCGTGCGCGGATTGTGTGGGCGGTGCGTGTGTTGATGGGAGCCAAGGTTAGTGCTCCCATGTAAACGGCGCCGTTGGTCTCTGTCGGCTCTGTGCCGTCGGTGGTGTAGCGGATGGTGGCACTCGGGGTTGTCGTTGAGATACTAAGCGTAAGCGCTGCAGAATGGAATCCGCCGGGTACATTGAAATCCGGTTTGGCGACTTCCCCGGTGAAGAACTGGCCAGTGTTGGTCTTACCAGGGGAGGGCGTTTCAAGGTAGCCGAAATCTGTGCCGGCGGGATTTTTGCCCAGCGAGTGGAAATCGAGCTGGCGGGGGAACTCGGGAAAGAATTGGCTCTGCACCACACCGGCAGGATTGAATAGCCCGAGAAATTCACCGCCAGCGCTCAGTTTGAAGTTCGTGTGTAAGAAGTCCGTGGCGATCCCGGAGATGTCTTGATCGTCTGCCAGGATCAGCAGGTAGCCACCGGCTGAGATGTTCGCGCCTGCTGGAAATTTCCACTTTGCGGGTTGGGATAGCTCATCGCTGAGTGTCCAACCCTCCAGGTCGACCACTGATAGGCCGTCGTTGTGCAGCTCGATCCAGTCGACAAATTTTGCACCCGGCACCTGACCGATGAATGCGGGTTCAAACACACCGCCTGAAGGTTCGATCGCACCTGCGGTGTGGCGCCAAGTCGCTCCGGGATTGAAAATCTGGCTAACGGCACCACCTCGGGCGTAGTCGACCTGAAAGGAATCGAGAACGAATTTCTTACCGCCCGCAGAGTAACTTTCGTCTCGCACTTGGAGGACAGGGGTGAAGCCGGTCTGGTTGTTTGCGTTGATGTGATTCAGCAAAGCCGTGCGCTGGGCTGCATCACCAGATCCGAGGTCGGTCGTGTAGGTCGTCCAGACTGCGGCAGGGGAGCTCACCACCTGGAGGAATTCGTCTGGGCCGAGTGCGCCGGCCGAGTAACGAACCTCATCGATGAGCATGTCGTAGGCAGCCCCAAATTTTCCAAACTGGATCCCAGTTGTGGGGTGGGCGTAGCCGCTATTATCGATGTCGACCAATGTGCGCGACTGCTTCAATTCGTAGTCGTAGTAGAGCTTCACCTCACCTGTAGACTCGTCGAGTGTAATGGCGACATGGTGCCAGCCGGGCGTGTCGTTGATGCCATCGCCGTCGTTCGCCCAATCGCCTGGATCGTTGTAGCCCGAGACCTGACCGTTTCCAGAATCGGTATCGACCCAGATCCGATCGGTGGCAGGCACGCCGCCACCTCCGGTGGGGCCGACGACAAAATTAGTGTTGTCGCCATCGGGCGTATCGAAGCGTGAACGCAAGCGGCCGAATGCGCCAGAGTTGGCGTGGTCGAAATCGATTTGCCAGCGTGAGGTGTTGCTGAGATTGCGCCGGATGAAGGCGTTGTAGCCAACAGGCTCACCATCGATTTTGATGAACATCTCCATCGTGAATGAGGTGTTCAAAATCGGTGAATTGCTGATGCCGAGACGCCGGTTCGAGTCCGAGACGTCCATCGAGAAAGTGTTCGTGCGCGATGCGTTGGCTAGCGGGTCAAAGATCTGTGCGCCGGGCACGTCAGTCGAGTAGGTGCCGCCACCGGAAGAAACAGGGGTGGCGTCGAGACCGTTGCCCGAATTGTCGACTGCGTTGCTAACGACGCTGCCTACATTCGCGCCGGCTTCGTCGAAGCGCCAGTAACCGAGCGTCGAATCATTGCTTGCGAGGACGGGTGGAAAGCCGCCAGCCGTAATAGCTCCGCTGCCGTCATCGGGTTCGATGGCGAGGTCGAAGGCCATGTTGGGGTCACCTTTGAATCGGAAGGTTAGTCGGGTTTCGCTGAGGTCGGCGGCGGTGACCGCCGCGGCGTTCCAGTGAGCAGATAGATCGACTGGTGGGAACGAAATGGCCGCTGGGTGAGTCGGACTAGTTCCGGTCAGGGTGTAGGAAATCGCCCCATCGCCAGTCTCGCCAGCGGTGGCGTCGGACAGGGTGGTGATTTCCAAATCCGACCATGCCGGGTCGCTTCGGACATTGGGAGAGAGTTGCAGCCAGCCGCCGGTGATCGAGGTGCCGCTCGTTGTGTTAGTGATGCCTGCGGCATGATTGCGGTGCGTTCTAGAAGCCCCATTTGCGGTATCGAATTCATCGCTGGAGACGCCTACGAGCGTCACTCCGGCATCGATCCGCAGCCCGGCGTCGAATTTCATTGCCGAGGCAAGATTGCGATTGGCTACGTGGACGGCGATGGAGTTTTCTCCTTCTACAAGGAGGTCGGATGCAACGCCCAGTACGAAGCTCGACGGCGCATCGTGGGTGCTATCTGCGTTGAACGCGAACTGGTCGGCGTAGATGAACATCTGCGCAGGGCCCAAATTGCAGCGCGCGACTTCGACGCCGTTGATGAAGGCGATGAAGCCGTCGTCGTATTCGGCTTCGAGGAGTAGATCAGCGCCAGACGATGCCTGGGCTGCCGATAGGTTGAAGCTCCTGCGCAGGTAGAAACTCGGAGCTATGTCCTGAACACCCGACGCGAGGTTGGTCGCAATGTCCGGGTAGCCGAATCCGACAGGGCTGCTGCCGACTGACCAGGTCGAGTCATCGAATCCCGAGGCGAACCACGGCGTTCCAGCTCCCAGGCTGGGTTGGTCGGAGTCGGACCATTTGAGTAGGCGCTCGGGACTGGCGCCGCTCAGTTCATTGATGGTGACGTCGGCCTCGGCGAGGTGCGTGCAGACGAATAGGCAACTGAGAAA
>JBLHKE010000719.1:0-4120 GCA_047619485.1 Verrucomicrobiales bacterium
GATAAAATCCCCGCTGTCTTCGTTGCTAAAGCGCCCACTATCACCAGATAGCTTAGCGTTTATCGCCTCGCCAGCGGGAATTTTCTCTGCGCCCCATTTCCACAGCAGGTTTCCGGAGGTGCCCATAAGGCCGACAGGCTCCTAGCAATACACGACGGGGCTTGCTTCACTCCGCGCATCGTGCCCTAATCATCGCAAGAGAAGTGAGAGAAGTGAGAAAAATGAGACAAAGGACAAGGAGGCGGCGATCAGGGCATGCCTCTCAAGTCTGCATGGGATGGGGTGGACGCCTGATCTGCTTTGCCTTGGCCATCGCCATGACTGCGGGATTGGTGTTATTCTGTAAGGGGTTCAAGAGCCTCTTATCAGAGCACCCTTTTATTTGTGGACCCGCGATTGTGGTTGCCGGATTCTTTGCGTTTCTGCTCTTGGCTCGTGGGTTCACGGGCGGAACTTGGAGGTCTACGCTCACAGCAATCACGGACAGCTTAAAGGCATATTCAGATTGGGGGCATCGGGAGCGCTGGTGGGAATGAAAGCGGTGGTCAGGCGGCTTTCTCCTGCCAGCAGGTTCCCCACTCTTTGTTGGCGCACATCACCCGGAGCTGGGTCATGTCTGCTGCTGTCTCTTTCTTCCACCACGCCCCCGGGATTTTGAGGCGCTGCTGGAGCAGGTGCCGGTGGGTGCTCTCGACCTCCCCCGAGCCTATTGGCAGCTGCGCACCGATCGCGCCCTTGTAGTCGAGCGGGTCTCTCCGGTTGCTCAAGTAACGCCAGCACCGGCGCACTGGTGCTTCCTTTTCGGCCACTCCTTGCGCGTAAGGTCAAAATACTCAGCCGTACCAAAAAACGCTACTATTTCAGCACCAGACGACGGCTCCAGACCCCGTAGTGTCCGGAAACTCGATTACAAGAGAACCTACTGAAGTTCAATCGGTTGAAGGCACATCAAAAACCGTATTTGGGAGCGTGTTTCGCCTGCGTGAAACTGCAAGAATGCACAGATGGACGCATTCAAACTCATCCTAGTGTCGCTCGCGGGTTGGATGAATCGGCAGCAGCAGCACGTGATATAATAACTGCAGGAGGAGATCAAGGTATTGAAAGAGGGCGACCAGAAAAGACCTAGTTCCAAGGGCTCCCCGCACGTCGGCCGGTTTTTGGCAGCCTACGGGTACAACAACCCGTTTTGCGAGATTCCGTAGCCCCGGCATCCTGCCGAGGAGCTGGTTCGGCAGGATGCCGAAACTAGTGCGAATTACTCGTTTTCCGACACCGAAAGGCGCAGGAAGCCATCACCACCGACGAAGCCGGTGGCTGGTGTGCGGAAGCGCAGGGTCGCGCTGCCGTCGCCGTTGTTCTCGCGCCCCCAGTATTCGACATCGGCGCTGCTCCAGTCCATCAGGGCACCTGCCCGCTCTGCGAGGATATCGACCTCGTCGGCACCGATGCGCTGGCGGACTTCGAGCCGGAGATCTCCGCCGGTACTCACTTCGACCGTCACCGCCGAACCACCTGGTGTTGCGGGATCGGTCCCGTTGAGGTATTCGATGAGTGCCAAGTTTCCGTCGAGATCCGAATCGCTCAGGAGGTCGACGATCCCGTTGTCGGTCTGCCAGGTTGCGAGTGGGATCGCATCGCTGCTCCCCGGTGAGCCACCGGGTGCCGCGCTGCTGCGCCAGCTCTTTGCCCGAGTTGGATCATTGCGATCCGGGCACATCAGGGTGAGTGAGTAACCGCTACCGTCGGCGCTCACCGGCCACGGGCGCGCGTCGGAGTAGGTGAAGTCCGCGATCGTTTGCGAAGCCGCGCTCAACAACTCGACACGCTCGCCACCATTTGCGAATTTGTTGCTGCCGTCCGGCTCCAGGAACGGCAGCGCCAACAGGCGACCCTCGGCCAGGGCGCCGTAGCGTGTGGTGAAGGCGGATACATTCGCTGGCACCACTAGGCGCTCTCCCGCCGCGAGCGTCGTCGCCTCTGGGATCACCAGCGTGATCCCGCTGGTGAAGGCGATGTTGCCGAGGTCGATGGTTGCCGTGCTGCTCAGGTTGAGCAGTTCGAACCACTCGAACATCGAGGCGTCGGTGAAGCCCGCGCTGATCTCTGCCGCGTCGGGTGGGAGTGGGTTGTAGTGGATCTCGCTGATCGCCAGGTTGGAAGCGTCCACTGGGACGACGGTTCCTGTGCCGGTGATTGCGAAGCTGTCGCTATCGACGATCGCGCCGTCGAAGCCGATCGCCTCAATGGTGAAGTTATTTGCGCCGGGCGCCACCGGCAGCGTGACCTCCCAGCTGTTGTCGTCGGTCCACCGCACGGCGAGCGGCGTGAGGGCGCCTGCGAGGCGCAGCTCACGCACATCGACCCAGCCATCGCCGCGCACGGTCGTCGTCGAGTTGACGGTGCTGCCGCCGCTCGACGTCGAGACGCCGAAGGCGACGTTGGCGACAGCGTTGTTGATCAGGTTGCGCACGTGGTTGCCGCGTGTGCTGATGTATCCCGAGTTTCCGGTGAGGCCCGAATCGAGGAACTGCGAGTAGTGGCTCAGCCACTCGTTCATGTAAGCGGTATTGAAGGTCGTCTCGATCATGTCCAGCAGGTGTCCATAATAGGCACGCTCGTTGGCTGGGCTGGCGCCGATGATCTTGTTCAGATCGGTGCTGGGCGTGACACCCGAGGTCGCGCTATTGCTGAAGGTGAAGTCCATGTCCCAGGGGAAGAACATCGCCTTGCCATCAGTTGGCCGGATGTAAAAGATCGCGTTGTGCCACGCGCCGCTGCCGTGGGTGCCGTAGTTGTCGCCGATCCCGGTGAGGTTGAGGTAGGCGAAAGTGCGCAACCACTGGTCGGTATCCATCACGTCTTCGATCACCGCGTTGTAAGCAGCCCCTGACAGCCCCATCGTGTTGAGCAGATTGATGATGCCGGAGTAGTCATCGGCATCGCGATTATTTCTGATCAACCAGTGCCACCGGTAGAGCTCCTTGTTTTCGCCGCCCTGATTGCGCATCGGCACTCCGCTGACCCCATCCGGTTGCGGAACCTTGAGCCCTTCCTGAGAATTGGGCACACCGTTGGTGCCGTTCGGGTGGTAGATCAGCTCGAATTTGAACATCCGCCCGTCGCTGCCATTCGGGATCTGGTTGCTGAGCCACTCGTCGTCGAAGCGCGACTTCATGAGGATGGCCGAGGTCGCGCGGTTCGCGCGCGGTTGGATCACCCAAGCGACGTCATCGAACATCGCCGGCACGTCCCCAACCTGTGCCGCCATGTGCTTGACCATGAGTTCGTTCTGCCCGGAGCGGTCACAGGAGATCGATGAGTGGGCGCCGAGGAAGCGATTGTCGGATGGGAAGCGGATGTTGAAGCCGACGCGACCCTCGGTCGAGCGCCCGCGTTGGCTGCTCTTCAGGCGCACGCGACAGCCGTAGTAGATCGTTTGCTCGTTGTGGATCACCGTGCAGGGTAGGCGGTCGTTGCTCATCACCTCGGTGACCGTGTGCAGAAAAGCCGCGTCTGCGGTCGGCATGACGATGCGCAAGTTCGTCGGAAAAACCGAACCACGTTGCAGCCGCGCCTGGTTGTCTTGCCAGGGGATCATCGCGCGCGATTCTGCGCCCTCGCGCGGCCAGGAGGAACTCGCCCCGAGCGTGTCCATCGCCTCGATGTAAAACTGCACCCGCGCGTTCATCGACTGGCCGGGGATCGTCGCGATGAAGCGCCCACCTGCCGCGCCGCTCATCGAAGTCTGCTGAAAAGCGCCACTGTTCACCGAGTAGTGGACTGTCGCCGAAGCAACGCCATCGGGATCCGAGATGTAGGCCGTGATCTCGGCGCCCTGGTTCGCGGCGGGCACGGAGGGATCGTGGATCGCCGAGGCGAAGGTCGGTCCCGCGTTCGCCTCGAGCGTCGAGTTGGGGGCGCCGGGCGTGCCGCCGCCGTGCGGGTCATCGATCGCGAGGATATCGGTGCGCGGGATTCGATTAAAATACAGCCGGGAGTTGAGCTGGTTCGTACCTGAGACCCAGCGCGCGCGGAAACTGATCTGGTAGGTCTTACTGGAGTTGATCGTGACGAAGCTGGCACCTGACTTGAGCGTGGTCTCGGCGGAGTTGTGCAT
>JBLHKE010000720.1:0-4114 GCA_047619485.1 Verrucomicrobiales bacterium
CGCCGCAACGGAGGAAGGATTCGACGGTGGCGACGGTGTTGGGGCGGAGTGGGCCGAGGGTCTTGCGCTGCTGTTGTTCGTAGTTTGCGAGAAAGTCGTTCCAGCCGTGGTGGACGATCTGCCAGAGTGGCGAGGCGCGCGGGCGGCGGGGTTGATAGATGGAGGACATAAACTGTTCATGTGAACAGTTTTAAAAACTTTTGTCAAACCTGTGCAGGTGGTGGCCTACCGTTGTCGGGTCTGCGGGGATCGCTGATGGAAAGCGGATGGGTGAGACGAGGGGCGGCAAAGGTTCCAGATCAACCGACCCAATCGATGTAACCCATACTGGATGAGTAGTTTGTGTGATAAGTTGTGCGGCATTAAATGCTGTGAGCCAGAGTCACGTTTTGACGCGAACGAGCCTTAGATGTCTCGCTCACTACGAGTTCCAATAGCTAAGAAAAGCCGCCCCTGCCCGAAGGCGGGGCGACTTTGTTCCGGCGTGTGCGCTCACAGATCGAGTTTCCTCCCGCCGTTTTGCGGGCGGTCGCGGTGGCTGGCGTTCCGTGTTCTCCCTTGCGCCCAGTGTCGCAGCTTTTCGATCTTCTCGCTCATCAGGCTGTGGAGCGGGACGATCTCTGTCAGCGCGGTGCCGACCGTCAGACCGTCAGATCGCCTGGCTCGCCGCCCTAGTCGAAAGCCAGGCTGAGGGCTTCGACGGCAGCCCCAATTTGGAAACAGTTGTTTCCATTTCGATCCGGATCTTGCCGGCTCAGCTGAGAGTGACGTCTGCTCCATCGTATCGCAGTATCTGGATCCGCCGTAGGAGCATCCCCCGATAGCAGTTGGTTGCCGAGCCCGTAGTGTCCGAAAACTCGATTACAGGTTATTACAGCAGTGAAACGCTAGCTTTCGAAGACCCTTCGGACGTCGGCTGATTATTTGCACCCTACGAGAGGGCTCCTCCCGCGTGGGCCGCGGCGGCACCTGGGGCAACTACGCCGGCCTCGCGCGATGTGCCCGCCGCCGCTGCTTCATCCCGAGCGGAGACTGCCTGTGGAGCGGCACCTGAGTTGATGGCCACCGATCCGGCTGGAGATGCTCGACGACCCGGCGATTGGGGCGATCTGGTAGCGGACGGATTGCTGCATTGGAAGGCAGAGCAACAAGCAGACTTGGTGACAGAATTTCGCCCTATTCTGTGCCGTTGAACGGTAACCGCTTGAAGGGCACCTCCGGAAACCTGCTGTGGAAATGGGGCGCAGAGAAAATTCCCGATGGCGAGGCGATAAACGCTAAGCTATCTGGTGATAGTGGGCGCTTTAGCAACGAAGACAGCGGGGATTTTATCAAGCTCCAGCCCGCATGAGGTTTTCGGAGGTGCCCTGAAGATAAAGAAAGTACGTGGACAGGGACTCGAACCCTGGACCAATTGGTTAAAAGCCAACTGCTCTACCAACTGAGCTATCCACGCTTTCTTTCGAGGGACAAATTAATGCCCGCCAGAAGGATCGCCCTTCTTAATTTAGAAACCTAAGGGATGCAAGTGCTTAATGGGAAAAATCTGGCAGATTTTCGAAGTTGAGGATGGTTTGGAGGTCTTGCTTTGTCCGATCGAGCTCGAATACCTGCAGGCCGGCGTCTCGTGCGCCTTTCCAATCGGCAATTGGGTCGTCACCGACGTGCAAGCACGCCTGCGCAGGCATCTTCGCTTTCTCAAGCGCATACGTGAAAACCTTCGCACTAGGCTTGGCGTGACCAATTTGCCCCGAGTAGAAGACTCCATCAAAGTGCTCCGCAAGGCCAAGTCCCTCAAGGACAGGCAGAAGGCGGGCGTCGAAGTTCGAAAGGACGAAGCAGGGCAGCGCACGCTGCCGAAGCGCCTCCAGAACACCGACCGTCTCGGGGTAGGTGTGCCACACAGAGGCTGAGGCGTAGAATGCGAAAAGATCTTCAAAGTAATCTTCCACGTTCGGAATCTCGAGGCCGGGAAACTGATTGAGCACTTCAACGACGACGGCACGCCACCAAGCCTTTTCGGATGTGTCCTGTTCATGGCCGATGGGGCTACCCGGCTCAGGCATCGATTTCCATGCCTTGTGGAACGCCAGGTTGGTCGCGACAGGATCGAGTTTAAACCCGTGTCTCCGTGCGACCTGGGCGTAGCTTTCACCAACCGATTCTCGCAGTTGGAATAGAGTTCCAGCGGCATCAAAAAAGACCGCTTTGATCGGTGGTAAGATGCTTAAGTTCTCCGCCATAATTTCTCTTGTGGATGCTCTGAAAGCAGTTAGGATCCCATCGTTAATAGACTTGACGCTTAAGATACCAAAACCAAATTGGCCAGCGAAGAGTGGGTATATCCCGCTCTTTTTCGTTATTAGGCAGACCAGAATAGCATGACCAGCGAACTTTTAGCAGTAATCGAATATTTCGAGAAAGAGAAGGGAATCGACCGTGAGACCATGGTCGAAGCGCTCGAGAATGCCCTGCTCACTGCTTCGAAGAAGAGCGTTGGTCCGGCACGCGAACTGCGCATGACGATCGATCCTGAGAAGGGGTCGATCAAGGCGATCGCCAAGCTGATCGCGGTGGAAGAGGTCACTCGGAAGTTTGACGAAATCCCGCTCGCTGTCGCCAAAAAGATCCACGAGAAACAGGGACTGCCCGAACCGCAACTCGGCGACGAGATTGAGGTCAACGTCACTCCAGCAGATTTTGGTCGCATCGCTGCTCAGACGGCGAAGCAACACATGATGCAGCAGATCCGCCAGGCGGAGAAGGCGAACATCTATGAGGCTTTTAAAGACCGTGCTGGCGACATCGTCAGCGGCACCGTGCGTCGTTTCGAGAAATCGGACGTGATGATCGACCTCGGCAAGTTCGAGGGCATCATGCCGTCGCGCGAGCGCGTGTCGACTGAGGAATACAACGTCGGCGACCGCATCCGTGCCTATGTCGTGGCAGTTGAGAACGGCCCGCGTGGCCCAGAGATCATCCTCTCCCGCAGCCACCCGAACTTCGTCCGCCGCCTGTTCGAATTTGAGGTCAGCGAGATCGCCGACCACACGGTCGAGATCCGTGGCATTGCCCGCGAGCCGGGTTTCCGCACCAAAGTTGCTGTATATAGCGGCGATGACAAAGTCGATCCTGTCGGTGCATGCGTCGGTTTGCGTGGTGCGCGGGTGAAGAACATTGTCCGCGAACTCAACAACGAGAAAGTGGACATCATCCGCTGGAGTGAGAATATCAAAGAATTTGTGACGGATGCGCTGAAGCCAGCGATCATCCGCAACATCGAACTCGAGCCAGCGGCTCAGCGTGTGCGTGTCACCGTTGACGAGGAAGAACTCTCGAAGGCGATCGGCCGCCGAGGGCAGAATGCGCGCCTGACTTCCCGCCTCATCGGCTGGGACGTGCAGGTGCAGAAAGACGAGTCGGCGCACGAGGCCTTCGAGCAGCGCATCATTGATGCTGCCAAGGATATTGTTAGTGCGCTTGGGATCGAATCTGAGGTCGGAGTCTCGCTGGTGCGCGGAGGTTTGACCAATGTAGACAGTTTCTCAGGAGTCGATGCATCCGATATCGCCGACATTCTCGGTGGCGACACCGCTCTAGCAGAAAAGATCTATGCGGCCGCGAGAGCGATCCTAGATGCTTCGGAAGAGGAATCGGCGTCAGGCGCCGTTCCAGCCTAGTGCAACCGCCTGCTCCGATGAGAACTTACGACAAACAATTTCATGCCATCCGACGAAAAACCGAAAAAGAAGGCGACCGCCAAGAAAAAGGCCGCCACCAAAAAAGTAGCGATCAAAAAGGTCGCCGCGAAGAAGACTGCTGTTAAAAAGAAGGCAGCGACTGTAAAGAAAACTGCAGTAATAAAGGAGGCGGTGGAGGTGAACGAGCCAGAGGCAGTCGCCGAGGTTCCAAAGGTGGTCGAGCCAGTCGTGGCACCCGTGGCGGTGGCCGAAGCTCCGAAAAAGCCGATGACGAAGACTGAGGTCAGGAAAAGTGAGGCGCTCTCGCTGATCGATCCACCCAAAAAGCGCATCCGCAATAGGGTGACGGAAGTCGAGCTTGAGCCGGTGAAGTCGGATCCGGCTGTGAAAACGGTGCAGGACGAGAAGGACGC